>JAAZKQ010000729.1 GCA_012799755.1 Lentisphaerota bacterium
ATTTCTGGGACGAAGCGGTCGCGCTGGCGCCCGCACAGCTTGCGGCGGTCTGCGGCGAACGTCGCTTGAGTTATGCCGAGGCCGATGCGTTGGCCGGCGAGCTCGCCGTGGGCTTGCAGCGCACAGCAGGCAAGGCCAGTCCGCTGGTGGCGGTGTGTCTGCCCAACAGCATGGAGTACTTCCTCATTTACTGGGCCTTGGTGAAGATCGGCGGCGTCATTGTGCCGGTCAACCCGTGGTTGAAGGAAGACAGCCTTGATGCGATTCTGGCCACAGTTCAACCCGATGTGCTGATCGTGCAGGGGCGCGGCGACAAGGAAATTGTGACCAGTGCCGGCAAACGACCGAGTCTGCCGGTGTTCAGCTTGGATAAGGACGCGGTTTTCGCCGACTTCGCGTCGCTCTTCGTGGCCGGTGCGACGCCGATACGCGAGGATTTGCCGGAGGACTCGCCGTCAATCATCATGCACACCTCCGGCACGACGGCGGCGCCGAAGGGCGCTGTCATGCGGCATAGCGACTTGATATTCAACGTCATGACGACCATCAACGCCCAGGGCTTCCGGCGCGGCGACATCCATCTGCTGGTCAATCCCATGTTCCACTGCACGGCTCTTTACAGCTCCCTGCCGGCGGCCGCGCATCAGCAATGCCCCGTGATCATCACCGCCGAGACACAGCCCGATGCGCTGCTGGACCTGATACAACGCGAACGGGTCTCGACCTTCCTGACGGTGCCGGCGATTCTGCAACGCCTGGTAGCCTTGCCGAACCTGGCACGTTACGACCTGAGCTCCCTGCGTGTGATCGGCTACGCCGGCTCCTTCATGCCGGTGAAGACGGTTCGCCGTTTGCAGGAACTCTTCCCGGAGGTCGCGCTGCATAATTTCTTCGGCTTGACTGAAACCATTTCGGCAACGCACGTCCTCCACGGTGATGCATCGCTGGAACGACCCGATTCCATTGGCCGGACCCTTCCTTTCGTGACGGCGCGGATTGTGCGTGAGGACGGCAGTGAATGCGGCCCGGACGAAGTCGGCGAGCTGTTATTTGCCCGAGAAAACGTCATTTCCGGTTATTGGGGGCAGCCGGGGCGGCTGGATGAGGCGCTGGTGGAGATGGACGGCCGTCAGTGGTTCCGCACGGGCGACCTGGCCAGTAAGGACGCTGAGGGCTTTGCCTTTATCAAAGGGCGCAAGAAAGACATGATCATCGTTGGGGGCGAGAATGTCTTCGCGGCGGAGGTCGAAGCGGCGCTGATGTTGCTGGATAATGTCAAGGAAGTGGCAGTGAAGGGCATCGTGGCGACGGGTGTGCGCGAGTCGCTGGGCGAATTGATCAAGGCATACGTGGTCGCGGAACCCGGCAGCGGCCTGAGCGAAGTTGATTTGCGTCGGCACTGCCATAAGGTTCTGCCTTCCTACAAGATTCCTCACGTCATTACGTTTATGGATGCGTTGCCGCGCAATCCCGCCGGCAAAGTGATGAAAAATGAATTGGTCTAATAGAGCGAGGATGCGATGACGACTCGGGAGCAACGCCGGCTGTGGGCCTTGTGGGCACTCTGCGCCGCGTTGTCCCTGGCGATCATCCATCTGCATTACCGCGCCGACCGACAGAATACGCAACGCGCGGAAGCCGTTGGCGACACACAAGGGGACGAGCCCAGTACGGATAACGACGACGTGGCGGCTACCCCATTCGTCTTGCCGAACCTCCAGGACGTGACCGCGCCGCCCCGCCGGGGCCGTGCGATTTCCGCCGCCGACAATGGCAGTTATGTCCTCAGCGCTCGGGACGCAACTGCCTTGGCGGCCTTGCGCCGCAGTATGGCCGCCGCCGGCTTGCAGGAAATTGGCAGCATAGAGACTCTGCGAATGTTGCGAGTGGCTGGTGGCGGCGATGCCTTGGCGGGTTTATTGGCACGGCTGCCGGATGGCGTCAGCGTGGAGAAGGACCGCGTAGTATGGCTGCCGGAGCAGAACGTCACCGCTTGGACGGGCTACGCCGGCATGCCTTTCCGGGACACGCTTTTGTCGTCAATGGGCATTGACCGCGAGCGCGGCGACCGTGGCGATGCTGTGCTCATTGCCCTGTTGGATACGCCATTGTTGGCGCATGCCAGTCTTGACGGCGCCAAAATCGCCGGCCTTGATCTCTTCGGCGTCAGCGGCGAGGGCGCTTATGCGGGGCACGCTACGGCCGTGGCATCGCTGCTGGTCGGGCAGAGCGCGGAGCTCCCGGGCATTGCGCCGGCGGCATCGCTCTTGTCAATTCCGGTGATGTCCGGGGAGGGCGCGGGCAGCGCTTTCCAAGTGGCGGAGGCAATCATTGCGGCGGTGAGCGCCGGCGCGG
>JAAZKQ010000730.1 GCA_012799755.1 Lentisphaerota bacterium
GCGCAACCCCAGGGAAGCCCCCACCCGAAACAGCACGCTGAAGGCGTGCCACATAGCAAACACGAAGGATGATTTCCATTGCAAGGCAACAGAAAACGGCCAATATCAATCGGTGACCGATTACCAAAAGGAACGCATACGGTAATGCAATGGCTTGTTTTCGTGGCTGGAAGCCGTAGTTTATGGCGGTAGCAGTTGGGCGTTTTTAAGGGCAGCAAAAGCGTAAAAAGGGTTGTATCCCTGCAAAACAAAAAAAGCGCCTAACTATCTTTTAGTCAGGCGCTTAAACTGGAGCGGGTGATGGGAATCGAACCCACGTAGCTGGCTTGGGAAGCCAGTGCATTACCATTATGCTACACCCGCCTGATTAAAAAGCGGCTTTACTGTAGCGGTCAGGGACCGTTCTGCAACTGCCGCCCGGCAAAAAAGCGGGCACGGATTGTCCCTTGGCAATCTATGGGTTATACTTGCTGAGGCGTTATCTCAAGCCAGGCTGTCTCCACTGTTTCACCACTTCTAAACCGAAGCTATCAAGGAATCACACCATGAACTTGTTTCTTCGCAGTGTTGCTGCCATTATCCTAAGTACACTGGCCGCCCAAGCCGCCACCCAACTCAGCCACCAAGGTAAAACGCTGTTTGCCAGCGACGCCAACGTCAGCTATGGCGCAGTCTATGAAACTCACGCTGTCAAAGCTGTCATTGACAGCCCAAGCGATACCGCCATACGCATCTTCACCGGTAAAAAACCCCGGCGTCTCTTCCTCAATAATGAGCTCTTGGCTGACAAGGCCTGGAGTTATGACGACGACTGCGTCACCCTGTCCATTGCGGCTGGCCGCCAATCCCTGCAAGCGCGCTTTGACGATCTGGCTTCCATTACCCCCTTCGCCGTCACCGTGCCGGTCAACATCGCCGGCAAGGCGCAAGACAAGCCGGCGCAAGCAACCTGGGCGGATGGCCGGCTGCACGGTGAATACATCTGGAACGAAAACCGCAGCGGACTCTTCACGGCCACGTTGACTGAAGTCGGCAGCAAGACCGAACAGGAGCAGGTCTTCGTCCGCGGCATTAGCCGCCCGGTGACGCTTCCCGGCGGCAAGACCGGCGTCATGTTGCAACCGGGCAGCGTACTGGCCTTCAGCCTGCCCGTGCCGGATGGCAAAGTCCCCACCCTGCAACTGACCGTCGCTTCCATGCCCGGCGTGCCGACACTGGCCGCCCGCGACCGTCTGAAAGTCCTCGCCAATCCAGAGGCAATCATCGTCGAAGGTGAGAATTTCGTGGCTGAACGCGGCGGCAAGGTCAGTATCAGCACCTCGCATCAGAACACCAGCAACGGCGGTTGCTTCTACAGCTGGGGCAACACCGGCCACGCCATTGATTGGGACGTGACGCTGCCAGAGGAAGGCCCCTACGCCATCACCCTCGTCATCGCAACCGCTGAAACATTCGCCACCAGAAGCATCGCGCTCAATGGCCAGCCCGTCCCTAACTTGGCTCTGCTGCAAATTCACTCCACTGGCGGCTGGGGACGCAGCAACGCCGCTGAATGGCAGGCACTGCAACCGCAGGATGAGCAGGGCAAAGCACTGCCTCTGCCCATGCGCAAGGGCAAAAACACCATCACCCTCACCAACACCAGTGGACAACACCTCAACATTGATTGCCTCGTGCTGGAAAAAATTACCCCCTGAGCAGCAGAAATTGCTCCTGAGTTCATGACCGCAATGAAGGCCAAGGCACAGTTTGCCCGCGCCGCGCCCGGCTTCCTGGTCGTAAATTATTCAAATATTTATTGCAAACAATCATCCTCTGATTATTTTCGTCGCAGATTAGCTCCGTTCTGGCGCTCGCAACCGGTTTTTGAGGAGAAGCAGCTTTGGGTAACAGCTTTGGCAGTCTGGGTGATCTTTTTCCAGAAACAGTCGTTCCATGCCGCATTCGTGGCTGCAAAAACGTCCTGCACATTTCCGGTGACGAGGCCATGCGCAACGTGGTCAAGGGCAAGGGAAACCGCCCCGACCGGATGTGTGAAGAGTGCTTTGCCCGCTTGCACACCCTCAGCGACCTGGAGCAGCCATGCTCCAAGGAAGGTTGCACAGGCACTTGGACTTGGAACCGCTTCCAGCAACTCGAAGCCATCGCCCAAGGCCGTGAGCTGACAGCGCCCCGGGGGCTCTGCCAAGCCTGCCGCGATGCGGCGAAAAATATCGCTGCCCAGCAAGTGCCCTGCCGCCTCAAAGGGTGTACTAATACGTGGACCTGGACAGCCCGCGAGCAAATTGAGGCCGACGGCAAGGGCGCCCCAAGACGATTCTGCGAAGAATGCTTCGCCACACTCAATTCGCTCAAGGACATGGAGCTGAGCTGTCGCGTCAAGGGCTGCGACCGTAGCTTCGTCTGGAACCGCTACCAACAACTTGAACACGTCCGCAGCGGCAAAAGTCTGGACAATCCGCCCCTCCGTATGTGTGATGACTGCTTCAAGCAGTTCAACACCTTGAAGAACAGCGAGCAGCCATGCAAGATCCACGGCTGCAAAAACACTTGGACCTACAGCGCCTACGAACAACTTGAGCTGCTGCGCGCCACTCCCGAAGGCGAAACACCGACTCCGCCCAGCCGCATGTGCAAGGATTGCTTTGAATTCTACAACAGCGCCAAGGACGTCGAAGTCCCCTGTCGAAACCGCGGTTGCAAAAACACCTGGACTTGGACACGCAGCATCCAGCTCGCAACGCGCTTGCATGGCCGGCAACGGCCACCGGCGCGACTCTGCGAGGAATGCAACGCGACTCTCAAAACGCTGAGCGACCGCGAAGTACCCTGCATGGTCCAAGGCTGCAAGGGCACCTGGCTCTACAAAGCCCCCGACCAACTTAGAGACAAATGCCTCGGCAAAGACACACCACAAAAACGCTGCGCAGCTTGCCAGGACTTCCTGGCCAATCACCAGCCGGAAGAACTGCAGTGCGAACAATGCGGCAAGGCAATATCCTGGTCCGTACAGGAACAGCTGCTCTGTCAACTCGGAACCTTCAATAAGCCAACGCGCTGCGCTGAATGCGTCGGCTCCGAAATCGCGCAAATGCGCCAGCCGGAACCCGAGCCCAGTGCCTCGCGCCCCGTCATCCGCATACCCAACGCCGGCCCGTGGACTGAGCATTCAGCCACCCGCGACTGGCCTCTGCGCATGAGCGCCGAAATCATTGACCGCATGGAACACGCCGCCATCCGCGTGGTCTGCATCGGCGATGAACTGACCTTCTCCGCCGAGGACGAGAACAAGTCCTGGCCGAAACTGCTGGAAATGCGCCTGCAAGCTCGCGAGGCGAGCAAGCGGCAGGTCTGCGTCCTCAATGCCGGCATGCCTGGCACCAGCACCGCCTTGGGTGTCAAACGCTTCCTGCGAGACGTCGTGCCCTTCACCCCCCATCTGGTCATCTTCTCATTCGCCTTCAGCGATGCCCGTTTACAGCTGCATGACATTGAGCTGAGCCAAGGCGAGATGCATGCCCGCCTGGAGCGACTCACCAAGGACTTTATCGTTTTTGATGCTTTGCTTGAAGAACATGGCTTCAAAGCTCTCTGTTGGCTGCCCAATCCCATCTTCCCCAACGAGGCGCCAGATGAGCTGTTTGACGCCGGCAGACACCAGAAATGGGCCTACAACCAACAACTGCTCTTCGACCTCATTCTGCGTCAGCGCCGGTTGAATTGTCAAAAGGCCGGCCTGCCTTTGCTGGACGCCCGCTCCCTCTTCGAAATCAATGGCATCCACAGCGCCCGCAAATGGATGGGATCCTGGTTTTTGCATAACGACGTCGGCGCCCAGAACATCGCCGCGTGGATTGAAAGCGAAATCCAAACCAAAAACCTCCTGCCCTGAGGTGCGAGGCGCTTCCGTTCCAGGCGTCTCCGGCGGCGCTTCCAGGCGTCCCCGGCTGGCGGCGGCCAACCAGTCCTCTGAGTCCAGTGTGTCATTCCCCGCAGTCCCGGGCGTCCCACTTGTCCAATCCATGGGCTCATGCCTTATGAGTCGTGAGTCCTCGCCCCAGCGTCGCTGCCAATAAATTCCATCGGTCCCAGGTGCCCCTTCAGACCGACCACTATCAACGGCTGGCCGCTTACAAAAGAAAAGTAACCGATCACTCATTGATAACAGCCCGTTCCCGCCGCCTTTGGCTTTCAGCGCCAAAGGCCCTCCCACATGCCAACGGGACGCGAGATGGCGCTTTGCGACGGAACAGCGTCAAAACGGCGGTCCGGGACGACGGCTGCCAATGAGTGGTCAATGACCGTACCGTTATGCCCTTGTTTGGGAAAACAGATGGCAAGAGCTGGGGAGTCGGGGCTCATCCAAACTCACAGGAAACTGCGCGAAAATCCTTATGAGAGCTGCGCTGAAATCATGGCAAAGCACAAAATGCTGTTACCCGGCGATTTTTTGCGTGAAAAA
>JAAZKQ010000064.1 GCA_012799755.1 Lentisphaerota bacterium
AAGCCCCCCCCTCGCGTGAAACAGCACACCAATCTGCGGAATCTGCGGATAAAAAACACCCCCCGGCGGCGGCAATCTGCGAGAATCTGCCTTAATCTGCGGACAAAAAAACGGCGGCGTGGCTTGACGCGCAGCGCCAAGACAGACCGCCCCAATCTGCGCTAATCTGCGTAATCTGCGGATAAAAAACACACCCCCAAAATAATCTGCGGAATCTGCGGATAAAAAACACCCCCGGCAGCGCGAATGGCCGTGCAACGGCGAGTTCATGAGCTCTTCTTAAGCAGCCATTTATCCAAAATCCCTCGGATTTGCTTCATGGTGACGGGCTTGGTGACATAGTCATCCATGCCGGCCTGCTGACAAATTTCGCGGTAGCCTTCCACGGCATGAGCGGTCAGGGCAATGACTGGGACAGTCGGATTCAGGGCGTCGCTGTCGGGCTGGCGGAGGCGGCGCGTGGCCTCCAAGCCGTCCATGCCGGGCATTTGGACGTCCATCAGAACCAGTTGGTACTGATGGTGGCGCAGGCGCTCCAAAGCATCAAAACCATTCGTGGCCACGTCCGCTGCATAGCCGAGTTTATTCAGAATGGCCAAGAGGACTTTCTGATTGACGACATTATCCTCTGCCAGAAGAATCTGGGCCGCGCCGCTGTTTTGCGCGGGGAGACTGCCGGCTAATTGGTTGCTGCCTGTTGCCGGCGGCGCTTCCGAAAGTTTGGCCTTCTGCGCCTCGGCGGGCGGCGCGCCGCTTTTGATGGTCGTGATGGCGTCAAACAAGTCGCGATTACGTACGGGCTTGATGATGATATGGGTGATTCTGGTGGTCAGCATTGGCGGCATGGCGTTACGGTTGGCCATCGGCGCCAAGCCCAAGATTGGAATGTCAGTCTGGAGCAGCTCCGGGCAGCAAAAATCAAAAGCTTGCTTTTGCAATTCAGGCAGGTCAAGGTCGAGAATGATCAGCTGAGGCGCTGTTCCTGCTGCTCGCATTTCAGAGAAGCGCCGGCAGGCCGCCGCCATGTCTTCAACACCGTGTGCTTCCAAGCGCTGATGCTTGAGCCGCGCCAGCAAATCATTGCGCACGGTCGAGTTGTCGTCAACCACTAATATGGGGGCAAGGTTGGCGCTCAGTTCCGGCCTTTTTTGCGCGTCCGGCTGTTTGTCGAGGGTGAGCACAAAGCTGAATTCCGATCCTTTGCCTGGCGTGCTGGCAACCTGGATTTCGCTGTCCATGCGTTCCAGCAGGTTCTTGACGATGTTCAGGCCAAGGCCAACGCCGCTCTGCTTACGTTTGAGCGACGGATCAACTTGATAGAAGACATCGAAAATATGCTCCTGCTGTTCTTCACTGAGGCCGATACCTGTGTCGCGAATGGCGAAACGCAGCGTGATGCGGCTCTCATCCTCGTGTTCGCAGGTGACGCAGATGGCGATCTCGCCCTTGTCGGTAAACTTGATCGCATTGGTGGTCAGGTTGAGGATGATCTGCTGCAAGTGGAAGGCGTCGCCGCGCAAGGCGGTGGGCAGCTCAGGCGGGATGACGACAACCATTTCGAGCTGTTTGGCAGCGGCGACCGCAGCGATGTTGCCGGCCGCGTCTTCCAGCAGTTTCTCCAAATCGAAGTCTTCCAGCACGATGCTGGCCTGTCCGGCCTCCAGGCGAGTGAAGTCGAGGATTTCATTGACCAGCGCAAGGAGCTGGCGGCTGCTGCTGCCGACCAAGTCGAGATATTCGTGTTGTTCGCGGTTCAGGGGCGTGTCCTGGAGCAAGTCAATGAAGCCGATGATGCCGTTGATCGGCGTTCTCACCTCGTGGCTCATATTGGCCAGAAAGTCACTCTTAGCCCGATTGGCGGCTTCGGCCTTGGCCTGACTTTTTTTCAGTTGTTCATTCAAGAGTACCTGTTCGCTCACATCCAGACACCAGCCATAATAGCCCAGCTTCACGCCGTTCTCGTCATATACTGGAAAGCCGCTGGTGGAGACGGTGATACGGCTGCCGTCAGCCTGTTCAATCGGATAAACGAAGTTGAAGAATTGATCCTGGAACCCGAACATGGATCGTATCTTATGAACAAAGTCCTCGCGTCCCTCGGCTGGGTGAAACTCTTTATAGTGCATTTTGCCGAAGACATCCTCGGGATTCCATCCGAAGACTTTGGCTTTTGGCGGCTGGGTTTTCATGACGATTCCCTCGGGGCTGCATTCCCAGAGCACGGTCTTGGTTTGTTCCAGCAGCAGGTTGAAGCGTTCTTCGGTCTGGCTGAGCCGGTAGGCATTGTTCTCGGCGACCATCTGCAGCTCACAATGCTGCCGGTTGAACATGCAGACGATGACGGCGAGCATGATGCTCAAGGCCGTCCCAAGGCCGACCAGCAACCAGGGTATCACAATTGGGTACGACTGAAAAAAGGCGGTGGTGGGATGCGCAGTCAGCAGGAACATCTGCCCAAAATATGATATTGGCCGCGAAAACACCCCTCGGTAGTGAGGCTTTGGCAGTTTCTCCCCAACGAGCAGCTCTACTTCGGCACCGTGATTAGTCGCCCCGAAGGAAAAATTAACATACTGGTGCGCCTGCAAGCTGGGGACGATGATCTCCTCCAAGCTCATTGCAGCCATGACAAAGCCGCTCACGGCCTGCGGTTGACGCCGATCCATGACAGGATAAAAGAGGCTCACACCTTTGATGCCTTCATTCAGGTAGCCATGCAAGATGGGGCGGGTAGACGTGGGCAGGCCGGTTCGAATGGTCTCTTGGAGGGCGGCCAGGCGATGTGCTTCGTGCCCAAGGTCGTAGCCGATGATGGAGTGCTGCCCCAGCGAACTGGGGTTGGCGAATATGAGGGGATAATAGACCTCGCGGACTCTGGCGGGGATGGGCTGTCCCTGCCCGTCCGGCTCCACGATGCAGAAGTTTTGGCCGCGTCGCAGGCGCTGCTCCTGCTCGAAACGCGCCCGGTCGGCATCGGTGACAGCTTTTCCCCAGCCCTTGATTCGGTATAGGCACTTTTGTCTCTGTGGGCTGGCAAAGAGTTTGAACTCCTCTTCGGTCACTTCGTCGCTGGCAATGAAGAAGTTGGCCAGCCCTCTCAGCTCTCTGGAGCCAATAGATTGCAATTTGTGCATCATCAGGTCGGACTCGCAGATGGCCAGCTGGATAAAACTCTGCAAGCGCTGATAGTTTTGTGCTTGAAAGGAACGCCAGCTTAAAAAGGCGGTGATGATCAGGCCGACTGCCAGCATAGTTGGCCAAGGCCCCGGATATTTGCCAAGGGGGGTGTGCCGGTTCCGGATATGCTGGCACAGCTGGGGGCTCAGGGCAATAATCACAGCCAGCAGCAGGGTGGTGAACAGGCCCGGCATTATATGCTGGGCGATTTCGACGTACCAGTTCGCGGCGGCGATGTCTGCCCCGAAGGTGCAGATAGGCTGGCCGGTTCTTGCATCAATGATCGGCGTTTGAGCTGCAAACCAGGTTCCCCGCTGATCCTTGATCGGGCCGTTGACCAGCGTGTCGCCGCGTCGAGCCGCAGTGACGTATTCTTGCTTGGGCTCTTCTTCATAGACCGTTCCAGGGGGCGAGTAGTCGGGCGAACCGGGGGAGCGGTTTTTGATATAAAAGAAAATCGCGCCGTCCGGACGTTCTCCTGCCAAGTAAAGAAAATAACACTGCGGGGCATGCTGCCGCAGCGTGTGCAGAATACTTTTCAGTCGTTGGTATTCCGGGCGCTCAAGGTCTTCGCTGGTGCCGGACAGCGATTTGACCAGGTTGTCGGGAATGGCCGATGCCAAGAGTCGAGTTTGCGTCACCAGCTCGCGACGCAGGGCTGCGTCTTTATGCCGTATTGACAGCCCGGTGTAGAACAGGCTGCCTGCCATCATCAACGCCAGCAACAGGGCGCGGCTCGGAGGAATGCGGCGCCAAAAGAACAAGCAGCAAGTGATTATTCCCACAAAAAAGCGGCGAAGAACAGAGAAAAATTTCATGGGCGACACGCTCTTTGGCTGAAAAGCTTTTCCAGGCCATGTCACGCACGCCAGCCGTGCACGTCCTGGCATCAAGGAGGGAAGGCTGCGCCTTCGGATAAGAGAGTCGTTGGCGCAGCTCTTGTTTCGGTTTTTTGGCCAAGCATCACGAAAATCGTCGCAGCTTGCTGATGGCGAATATCGCAGAGCGTGCCTGGCTGATGGCGCGTCGGAGGCAGGGCCTGTTTGAACTCATCCGAAAAGCAACAACGCACCGACCTCAGGAAAGTCAGTCTTCGCAGGGAAATACAGGCCGGGACTTTTCGGATGGGGTTACTTGGGCCAAATAAATGATGAATATTATTTACTAAATCGGAAATACAACTATTGCCAAGCAACTTGCAAAAACCGGCGGCGTGAGACACGACGCCTGATTGCCGCACGCAAGCGTGCGGCCACGGAACGCCGGGAAAAAGCCCGGCGGCGGCAATCTGCGAGAATCTGCCATAATCTGTGGACAAAAAACCGGCGGCGTGGCTTGACGCGCAGCGGCAAGACAGGCCGCCAAAAATCTGCGCCAATCGGCGTAATCTGCGGATAAAAAAAGGATAAAAATCACCCCATGAGGAATTTGAGGCCCTGCTGAATCCACTTGTCCCAAAAGCCCCATTCGTGATTGCCGGGCTCCTCGCAGTACTGCAATTCCGGCCATTTCAATGCCTGCAAGTGATCTCTGAGGCGGACATTGCCCGCGTAAAGCCGGTCCTCCGTGCCGCAGACCATCATGAGGCGCGGCGGCGCGGGCGCTTTCACCGCGCTCTCCGCCAGCGCGAAAAGATCATTGCCGCGGGGAATAAGCTCGTCGGCGCTACCGAAAATCCTCTGCACTTCTTCGCTCTGGTCGGACTTCAGTACTCGCTCACGTATATCGGCGACCGCCGACAACGCGACCGCGGCGGCAAAGCGGTCCGGCCGGCGCAACGCCAACTTCAGGGCGCCATAGCCGCCCATGGACAAACCCGCGACAAAGCTGTCTTCCCGGCGGGTGCTGACGGGAAACAGATTGGCGACGATCTCCGGCAGTTCTTCCGACAGCATGGTCCAATAGCGATAGCCTGCGACCATGTCAGTATAGAAACCACGGTCGCCATTGGGCATGACCACCACCAGCTCGTAGGCGGCGGCGTAGCGCTCAATGGATGTCCGACGCATCCAAATGCTGTGGTCATCACTCAGGCCATGCAGCAGGTACAGCACCGGATAATCCTTGCGGCCGCTGCCCGAGCTGCTCATGCCAATCTGCGTCTTCGCCTTTTGCGGCACAATGACATTTATTGCCATCGCCCGTCCAAGCACATCCGAGTGAAAATAACATTCCATAAAAGCCATCGTTCCGCGCTCCTTGCTGATGTCCAGTTCCTTATGCATTGACAACAGGGATGCTGCCATAGCGCCCTGATTGCCATATCACAGCTTGTTTCTGCCGACCGCTTCGTGCCGAGGGCCCCTGCAACGTCGGCACTGCCCGGTTCGACCGTCCCTTTCAAATTTCGAGAAAACTCTGTCCGGCGGGCTGCATGGAGATGAGCGTCTCGCGGGTGATTTTGCCGGCTTCGTAAAGATTTTTGAGCGCCCGTTCCATGGTGATCATGCCATCGCGTGATGCCGTTTCCATAAGTCCAAGCAGCTGGTGGGTCTTCTTCTCGCGAATCATCGCCTTGACGGCGACAGTCCCCAGCAGCACTTCGAAGGCGGCGATGCGCCCGCCGGCGTCGCCTTTACGCGGCAGCAAGCGCTGCGAGATGACCGCCGCCAGGCAGGACGCCAGCTGCGCCCGCACCTGTTCCTGCCGTTCGGAGGGGAAGACATCAACCACGCGATCCACGCTCTGGGTCACATCGTTGGTATGCAAAGTCGCGAAGACCAAATGCCCCGTTTCGGCGGCGGTAAGCACGGTGGCGATGGTCTCGGGGTCACGCATTTCACCCACCAGAATAACATCGGGGTCCTGCCGCAGCACATACTTCAGCGCGTTGTTGAAACTGCGCGTGTCCGCGTGGACTTCCCGCTGCTCCACCAGCGCCAAGTGGTGACTATGCACAAACTCAATGGGGTCTTCAATGGTAATGATATGACAGGGCCGCGAACGATTGATGAGGTCAATCAGCGACGCCAACGTCGTTGATTTACCGGACCCCGTCGGCCCCGTCACCAACACCAGCCCCTGCATGCGCTTACTCAGATTGAGAACCGCCGCCGGCAAGCCCAGCGCATCCGGCGAGGGGATTTCATTGGGAATCACCCGCAGCGCCGCCGCCACGCTGCCCTTCTGGTAGAAACCGTTGACGCGGAAGCGGTACTCCCGCTCGACATCGCCCGCCTTCACGCTCACACCCTTCACGCTCAAAGCGAAATCCACCTCGCGGTCATGTTCAAAATCCGCGCGTTGTTGGTGAGTGAGGACACTGAAGAGCAGCTTCTGGGTATCGGCAGGCGTCAGCACAGGCATCTCAAAGGCGCGGAGCTTGCCGTCCAAGCGGATCACGGGTGAGGCGCCGGCGGTCAGGATCAAATCCGAAGCACCGTAGCGAATGCTGTCCCGCAGGAGTTTCTTGATGCTCAGGCCGTGGTCAGGATCGCCGGAATAGCTGCGCAGGGTGTCAATACCCGTCTCCATCCCCTGGGTCAACAACATGAATTCATCGCGATGGCTGGCGGCGAGCGCGGCGACCTCCAACTCGACTAAATCGGCCTGATAGAGCTCCAGCAGCGAGCGATTGAAGTCCATCATGCCTTCGTTGCGACCGTCCTTGATCAGCTCGGGAATAGTCCCCAACTCGCGTTTGGCGATCACGCGTCGCACCAGCGGCGTCGGCACCAGCACCTCAAAAGCCGGCACCCGGCCGCTGCCGTCCTTGCGCGGCAGCAAGCGCTGCGCCACAATGCCGCCGAGGACGTAGGACAGGTCCAGCGCCATCTGGTCACGAACCAGCTCGGGAAAGTAATTCAGCACCCGCTCCAGCGTCTGCGCCACGTCCATGGTGTGCATGGTCGCCACCACCAGGTGGCCGGTCATCGCCGCCGACACCGCTGTCTGGATCGTCTCCTGATCGCGCATCTCGCCAATGAAAATCACGTCCGGATTCTGGCGGACGACATGGCGCAGCGCCGTGGCGAAATCCCTGGTGTCATTGCCGATCTCACGCTGGGAAATGACCGCCTGCCGGTCTTCGTGCGTAAACTCAATGGGGTCTTCGATGGTCACCACATGCTTGCGCATGGTCGAATTGATGTGATGCAACATGCAGGCCATGGTCGTCGTCTTGCCGCTGCCCGTGGCGCCCGTCACCAACACCAGCCCGCGCTGAGCCTCAACCAGCTTCAACGCAACCGGTGGAATCCTCAGCGCCGAAGCATCCAAGGCGCCCGACGGTATCCGCCGAATCGCAAAACTGCGCCGGCCGCGTTGATAAGACAAATTCAAGCGAAAACGCCCGCCGTCGCCCAGGGTCACCCCCAAATCAAGGTCCTTCTCCCGCGCCAGACGTTCACGCAGCTCAACGGATAGGTACTGCGCAAAGAAGTCATCCACGTCCTGGTCGCTGAGCGCGCCCTCCTCGCTCAGCTCCTTCACTGTCCCGGCACAACGTGCGCTCGGCACCCGGCCGACGCTCAGGAACAAATCAGATGCGTTCAATGCATCCATGCGCAAACACAAGGCGGCAATATCCATAGTCATCCCGTTTCGCCATAATGAGTAGACTGGGCGTGTCAACCGAAAAGCATAAGCGGGTTTTGCGAGGGGGAGGAAA
>JAAZKQ010000731.1 GCA_012799755.1 Lentisphaerota bacterium
ATCTACGGCAACCGCAACTTCGGCAAAAACCTCTTCATCCACTGGCACAACGCCCTCACCGACAAGGGACAGGACCGCCTGGAATTCTTCCGCGAAATCGTTCAGTTGCGCCATGGCAACAGCGTGCTTTGCAATGGCACGGTGGAATGGCTGGAAAACGACCAGCCCGACGCCATCGTCTCCTTCCGCCGCTACGGCTACGAAGGCGACATGGTGATCATCATCAACGCCAGCGATAAGCTCATCAGCGGCACGGTCTGCCTGGACGAGCGGATTTCGCCTTTCCTGGAGCCTGAATTGGCCCGCGGCTGCGACTTCTGCGTCAAGGACAAGAACATCAAGGTTGACATGCTGCCCTACGGCTTCATCGTCACCTCCCTCTAAGCGATTCCCGCGCTGACGCGTGCCACGCCGGGCCGCGTTAGCGCAGCTGCACAATGCCAGTAACCACCCCGGTGGGGAATACACCGGGGACAATTTGCAGGAAACTCACGTAAGCGGTCACTCATTGATATTGTGGACCAAGCTGTCAGCAAATGGACAATTTGGCGCCGTAGGCGCTTAACCATGCTTAACCCCAGCCTTCAGGCTGGGGTGGCGAGCTCTCCATAAGGCCGTGCCTTGTAAAGGCACAACTGCGGAAAATGACCACCGGCACGACCGGTATCAATCAGTGACCGCTCACAAACTCACGGTTCATCGCCACCCAGTCATATGGCTAACCAAGCGGCGAGTTTCATAGGAGCCCGGGGCAAGCCGCGCTGAAAGCGCGCGCCGCCCCGGGGAGGCGTCCCCCAAAAATTGCACGCTGTAAGCGTGCGACATAGTAGACACGAAAAATGGGTTCCATTACATGACAACAGGAACTGGCTGTTATCAATGAGTGACCGCTTACCCACGCTCCGCCATCGCTTACGGCGCCGGTCGCTCCGCAGGCACGCTCAGCCGGCCGGCCTCGCGCTCCTCCGCCGGCAGTTGCGGCCACTCTTCGCCGGTCAGAACCATAAAACGCTGCTCAAGAATCAGCTGGCGATTGGCGGCACGCTCAGATACCAAGCGACGCAAATCCCGCACTTCATTTTCCAAGCGATTGATTTCCACCAGCTGCCGCTGCTGAGCGCTGTCAAAGCCCTCCTCCAACAGCTGCCGCAGCTTCATCTTTTCCTCCTGGAGGCGCATGAGGCGCGCGGCCTCGGCGCCGAGACTGCCGTCCTCACCGGGCCGGCTCAAATCCTGTATGGCGCGACTGAGGCTGCGAACCTTGCTTTCCTGTCGCTGCTGCCACAGCAGTCGTTCGTATTCCTCCGGGTCCTCGTCCTTGATCTTGACGATGTTCGCGTAATGTTCGGCCAACAGCGCCAGATAGGACTCCGCGCTGTCGGGCTGCTGTCCACAACGCCGTTCCCACTCCGCCAGCAAGTCCGGCGCATTCTCACGATAAAAGGCCAGCAGGTCGGCAACAACGAGCTCCGGTCGCGCACGTTGCAAGGCCGCCACCGCGTCCTGCCGCACCAGTTGCGCGGCCTTCGCCATCGCCGTGTCCCCAGCAGCTGCCGGTGGAGGCGCGTTATCCGCAACGGCCTTCGCCGCCGCTATCGGCGCGTCCGCCGCTCGGACGCCGGTCAGCGCCAGTGACAAGCTCACCGCCAAGAGCATCCATCCTCGACATAAGCCAATCATCACCCGCATAGCCATGAGCCTCCCACAATCTCGCAAAAACCAAAACGCCCGGCATGCTCTGCGACACGCCGGGCGTAAGTTGTGCTTGGTCGTCTCACACGTAGGCTGCATTACGGCAGAGCCCGCATATCCCGTTCGATCCGCGTCATGACCTTCAGGCGCTGCTGCGTGACATCCTTGCGCGCCTGGCGGATTGCGCGGTCAATGCTCTGCCCGGGCAGCACCTCCGGCAAGCATGCCGCGTCCTTGGGCGACGTCGCCGAAAGCAGCGCCATTTCGAGCTCAGAGACACCCGCCGACAGCGGCACGAAATAGTTGCCACTATCAGCCGAGGCCATCAGGCCATTCTGCTCACCAAGAATGTCATCGGCGGCAAATTGCGCCGTCGGCGCGTCATCCCGCGCCAGATTGCTCGCCCATTCGCCGGGAATGACTTGCAACAGCGAAAACACCAGCACGGCCAGCGCAGCAGCCTTCCAGGACAGCTGCCAAGTTGTATGCCAAAAACCACTGCGTTCCTCGCGCGGCTGGCGGTACTGCTGGCGAACGACATCAACCAGCATCGCCATGTCCTTGCGCGGCAGATGCATCCGCTCGTTCAGGGCCTGGCGCCGCAGCGTGTCCAACACATAGATTTCCGCGTGACAGTCGGGACATTCCCGGCCATGGCGCTTCCAAGCGGCTTCGGCTGGACTGCCCTCGCCGCCGCGCATAGCTTTTTCTCTGAGAATATCACACTTGCGGCTCATAGTTTCTCCACTGCTGCCGCAGCACTTCAACGGCGCGATGCATTCGCCACAGTGCAGTACCCTGCGGAATATCCAAGATCACGGCAATGTCTTTAAAAGACACGCCGCCGTCAATACGCAATTCAACGACTTCGCGCAGATCATCCGGCAGGCGATTGACCAGATCGCGTATCACCGCCGCGTCGTTATGCCTGGTGAGGGTCTGCAAGGGATTCACCTCGTCCCGGGCTTCCGGCATCTCCGACTCGTCGCCGGTGATCTCAAACTTCCGCCGACGGCGCTTGTCAATCGCCAAATTGCGCGTCACCCGGAAAAGCCAAGGGCCCAAGTTGTCATAAATCAGCTTGGACGGCGGGCGGGCGATCAGTTTCAGAAACACCTCTTGGCACACATCCTTGGCCAGATCAAACGAACTCACATAGCGCGATGCGTAGGCGACCAGCCGCGTCTCATAGCGGGCGAAGATCTCTTCAAAGGCCACCGTATCGCCATCACACATCCATTTGACCAGCTTCCAGTCGGTCGCCTCGCCATACCGACTGCCGCGAGCTGCCGCCTGCACTTCGTAAATTGATGGCTTGGTCAGTTCTTTGCTGGACACGACACTCTCCTTATGTTGTCACGCATCAAGGCGGTGACATGATGCTCATACAACGCTACCGGTGACGCTTTTATTTGCCCGTCACCCGCTAACGCCACTGTGTCGCCTGGTCTGCGTAAATCACTTATATCTCAACCAGCCAGCCATGGCGGTCAGGGGCGTCTCCCCACTGTATCGCCGTGTAGCTATTATACAAACGCTGCAACACCGGGCCGCAGCCTTCGCGGGGGCCAACCCTGATCACGCGGTCGCCGCGCACAATTTCATTCACCGGCGTGAGCACCACTGCCGTGCCGCAGGCGCCAATCTCGGCGAAATTCTCTATTTCATCAAACAGCACCGGCCGCACTTCCACGGCCATGCCGAGGTCCTTGGCGACCGTGCGCAGGCCATCATTCGTCACGCTCGGCAGTACCGACATGGACTTCGGCGTCACAAAGGCGCCCTTCTTGTCAATGGCAATGAAATTCGAGGTGCCGAATTCGTCAATGTACTTATGCTCGGCGGCATCCAGGTAAAGATCAATGGGAAAGCCCTTGTCATTAGCGATCTTATGGGGCAGAAGACTCGCGCCGTAATTGCCGCCTAGCTTGACCGTGCCCGTGCCGTGCGGCGCCGCGCGGTCATAGTCGTCCATCACCAGCGCCCGCACAGGCTGCAAGCCACTCTTGTAGTAGGCGCCCACCGGAATGACCATGACGATGAACACATACTCGTCCGCCGCGTTCACGCCGATGCGCTCGCCCGTGCCGATCAACAGCGGCCGCACATACAGCGACGCGCCCGTGCCGTATGGCGGCACATAGTCCATATTGGCCTTCACTACCCGACGAACGGCGTCCATAAACAAGTCCTCGGGCACTTCCGCCATGCAGCTGCGGCGAGCGCTGCGGTTGAGCCGCCGCGCATTCTCCAGCGGCCGGAATGCCCGCGGCACGCCGTCCTTGCCGCGAAAGACCTTCATGCCTTCGAAAGCGGCCTGGCCATAGTGCAGCGCCGTCGCGCCAATGTGGATGTTCAGGTAGGGCTCTTTGACCAACTCGCCATCATTCCAGCGACCGTCGCGCCAGGTGTAGCGGATGTGGCAGTGTGTGTCGAGATAGGAAAAGCCCAGTTTTGACCAATCAAGTTCCATGATGCCTTCGTCCTCACTGTAAATGGTTTAAATGCTTCAAGGTTAAGCACAAAACTAACTGGCTAATGTATACGCCGGCAACGGCCTCGGCAAGGCCAAAAGACAAAATTACCCGCCACCGTGTAAGTAACCGGTCACTCATTGATAATCGGCCGTTTCCTATTGCCTTTTGTTTTCAGCGCCAAAGGCCCCGCACATGCCAACGGGACACGAGGTGGCGCTTTGCGGCGGAACAGCGTCAAAACGGCGGTCCGGGACGACGGCAGCCAATGAGTGGTCAATGATTGTACCGTTATGCCCTTGTTTGGGAAAATGGATGGCAAGAGCCGGGGAGTCGGGGCTCATCCAAACTCACAGGAAACTGCGCAAAAATCCTTATGAGAGCTGCGCTGAAATCATGGCAAAGCACAAAATGCTGTTACTCGGCGATTTTTTGCGTGAAAAA
>JAAZKQ010000732.1 GCA_012799755.1 Lentisphaerota bacterium
CCCAGCCTTCAGGCTGGGGTGGCGAACTCCCCATGAGGCAGTGCCTTGTAAAGGCACAACAGCAGAAAATGACCACCGAAACGACCGGTATCAATCGGTGACCGATTACCGACGAATAACGACTTTGGCCTAAAACGCCTTGTAAATTCGCGACCTAAAAGTACAGTAGTTAGTTGTTTTATCGCCGCTTAGCGTACCCTAGCGTCTCTCCTGCGTAAACGCGCTTCTCCTACCTTTTCTCCGTAACCGAGTAATAAACCGATGGAAAACCTGCCCGCCGACAGCAAATTGAGCACTGACGTCTTCGTGCATAACGATCACGGCCTGCACCTCCGCTGCGCCAGTGATATTGCCAATATCGCCATGCAGTTCAATGCCGTCGTCAAACTCAGCAAGGGCCGGCACTCGGTCAATGCCAAAAGCATGCTCGAAATACTCACGCTTTCCGCCGCTCCCGGCGCCAGACTCACGCTTAGTGCCAAGGGCA
Organism: Lentisphaerota bacterium; assembly: GCA_012799755.1. Taxonomy (GTDB): domain Bacteria; phylum Verrucomicrobiota; class Lentisphaeria; order Oligosphaerales; family Oligosphaeraceae; genus Oligosphaera. The sequence continues at coordinate 488 of JAAZKQ010000732.1, forward strand.
ATGACGCCCAGCAGGCACTGGATGCCATCAGCGCCATATTCCAGAAATTCAATAGCGACCAACCTAAGCGTTGAGTCCCTCACGCGAAAAGCCTACGCATCATGCCTTCAACCCTACACGGCACCGGCGTTTCGGCTGGGCTTGTCATTGGTAATGCCCTGTGGCTTGACAACCGGCGTTGCGTCGTGCCAAGAATAAAGATCAATGCCGACCAGGTAGACGCGGAACTCGAGCGCCTCGACGCAGCCTGTGAACTTTCCAAGCAGCAGCTCACGGCCCTGCAGCTCAGCGTCAAGGAATCCCTCGGCGACGACCACGCCAGTATCTTCACCGGCCACCAGCATATCCTTGATGACCCCGAACTGCGTAAGCGCATAGCCTCCTGCATCAAAGAAGAACTCTGCGGCGTCGAGCAGGCCTGCGAAGATGTCCTGGCCGAATTCTGTGCCGAGATGGCCCAGATTGATGACGAGTACCTCCGCGAACGCTTGGTGGACATCCGCGACGTCGGCGAACGCATCCTTTGCAATTTGCTCGGCATTGACCCCATCCAGACGCCTGAGCATAGCGGTGAGCCCCGCATCGTCGTCGCCGACGACATTCCCCCCTCAGTTGCTGCCCGCCTCAACCCCGCACGCGTCGCGGCCTTCATCACTGCCAGCGGCAGCCGCACCTCCCATACGGCCATCCTGGCCCGCGCACTGAACATCCCCGCCGTCGTTGCCGTCAGGGAGTCACTCAGCGTCATCCGCAACGGCACGTGCCTCGCCCTTGATGGCGCCAGCGGCGTCATTCACGTCGGCCCTACGCAGGAAATCATCAGTGTCTTCAAACGGCGAAATCTGCGCCAGCGCGCGTGGATGTCACAGATTCTGTCCGAAAGCAATCAGCCGATCGAGACCCTCGACGGCTACCAGGTGCGTCTCGTCGCCAATGTTGAACTGCCGGTCGAAGCCATGAATGTCCGCCAGCGTTACAATGTCGGCATCGGCCTCTTCCGTACTGAATTCATGTTCATCAATGGCGCCAGTCTCCTTGATGAGGAGCGACAATTCATTGACTACCGCGACACCGCCCAAGCCGTCTACCCCCTCTCCGTCATCTTCCGCACCCTCGATATCGGTGGAGACAAATTTCTCTCTGAACTCAACATGCCCCACGAACTCAATCCCTTCATGGGCATGCGCGCCATCCGCTTCTCCCTCAGCCGGGTGGACATCTTCAAAGTCCAGCTGCGCGCCATTCTTCGCGCCAGCGCCTTCGGCAAAGTCCGCATCATGTTCCCCATGATCAGCACCCTTGACGAACTCCAACAGGCGCTGACCGTCCTGGATGAAGTCAAAAACGACCTGCGCGCCAACAAAGTGCCTTTCAACGAAGACCTTGACGTCGGCTGCATGATCGAAGTGCCCGCTGCCGCCCTCCTCGCCGAACGCCTCATCCAGCATGTGGATTTCTTCAGCCTGGGCACCAACGACCTCGTCCAGTACTCCCTTGCCGCGGACCGCTCCAACCCTGACATCGCTTACCTCTACCAACCCATACACCCATCGGTAATCCGCATGATGAAGCATGTCGCCGATGTCTGCTACGCCAACGGCAAATGGGTGGGCATTTGCGGAGAAATGGCCGCCGAGCCACTCTATGCGCCGCTCATCCTCGGCATGGGTATCCACGAACTCAGTATGAGCCCGGTGTCACTGGCCCCCATCCGCAAACTCGTCCGCAGCATTCGCATGTTCGAAGCCGAAGCGCTCGTCGCCAAAGCACTCCAATGCGGCAGCGCCGGCGAAGTACAGAAACTCTGCCGGGACTTCCTCAAAAAATCCTGCCCCGAATTGCTCTTCGAGGACAATCCCGATAACAGCAGCAGCGCAAACGGCGCGAACGGCGCGAACGGCAATAATGCAAACGGCAGCAGCGCTTCCGCCACCCCGCAGCAATGAAATGCCAGGGCGGCATGAGGCTGTTTTGCCGCTACCAAGCCAAGCGCCACGCCTCCGGCCGTGCAGCAAGCTTTATGCCCGCAGCGGTGTTTTTTAGGTCGCCCTTACAGGGCTTTTTTCGGGTGGGGGCCTTACCCAGGGCGACGCGCCCTGCGGGCGCTTGCCCTGGGCTATCTTAGGTCGCACCTTCGGTGCTGAAAACCAAAGGCAGCAAAAAATGGCTGTTATCAATGAGTGACCGATTACTTTTTATCCCGCTTCCGAGCCTGCGGCGGCTTGCTTTCCACCGTTCCAAAGCCATATTAGCATTTTGTTTACCACCCCACGGAGAGGTGCCGGAGCGGTCGATCGGGGCGGTCTCGAAAACCGTTGTACAAGCAATTGTACCCAGGGTTCGAATCCCTGCCTCTCCGCCAACTTCAAGCGTAAAAGAGCCCGAAACAGTACCGTTTGGTAGGTACCGTTTCGGGTTTTTTTTTGGAAAAAAGCCTGTATTGTGGGCGTAGTTGGTCGTAGAGAGTCGTAGAGGAGGTGTTCACGACCAAATGAGCATGGGAAAAGCGGAGCGGACTTCCACCGCTTTCAGCTGCTTTTCTGTCCGGTTCTTCCTCGCCCACCTTTATGGATCAAGTCCCCACCGCCACAAGGCGAGGCAATCGGTCACCCATTGATAACCGTGCCCCAGTGCGCGACACAAGCGCTCGTTGAAAAGCAAGCTCGGAGAG
>JAAZKQ010000733.1 GCA_012799755.1 Lentisphaerota bacterium
AGCGGCACATCATCCCGCAAACAAAAACCCAAGCACACGCATACGCCGACCGTGCTGCGGGCTACCAGCCCGCAGCGTCACATCATCCCGCCAACGCTTCTCTTTGCGCCGCAAACGCCTAACCATGCTTAACCCCAGTCTCAGGAGAATCCACATGTTGAAAAAGCTGTTCATGCCCCTCTTGCTTTGCGCCGGTCTGCTCTCCGCGCAGGAAGTCAGCACCGCCATCGGCAACTGGCAGCTCAAAGCCGGCGACGCCGGCAACGCCGGCAGCATCACTATCTCCTACGCCGGCAAAACTCTCATCAACTACTTTACTTTTGCGGCCTTCACGCCGGGCTGGAAGCAGCGGCGGAGCTTCAACTTCCGGAATGCCACCATGACCCGCGACGGCGACGCCTTCACCTGGCACAAGAAGGATCAGGAGGCCGACGCCAAGCTCACCCTCTCCTTCACTGATAAAACCCTGCGCATAGCCCTCGACATGCTCGCGCAGCCTACAGGCCCCGTCGAATTCGGCCTTTACATCACGCCGGAAAGCCTGAAGACCAGCGCTGGCCTGATCTTCCTCAACGGCGATGGACAGCCCTTATGCATCAATGACGAAGAAAGATTCTCCGACCGCAGGCTCCGCACGCTGCTCTTTGACCTACCCGAGCGGCGCTACACCTTCACCCGCAGCGAAGGCCCCTTCGTTTTCAAGCTGCAAGACTATCGCCGCTACGAAAAAGCCTTCCGTTACATCATGTCAACCAATGTGACTGACGAAGCCAAAGCCATTGCCACCACCGTGGAACTCAGCGTGGAGGACTTCGCCCCCGCCGAGGCCGCCAGGCGCCAACGCTACCTGCTCAGGCCCTTGCGTCGTACCATACCCATGACGCTGGCCAACACCGGCTTCGAAGACGGCAAGGACAACTGGTCATTCGGCAAGACGGGAAGCCTCGACCGCGACAAGGTTCGCTCCGGCGAACAGGCCGCCTGCCTGACCGTCAACGACCCCATGACTGATGAAGTTTATATCACGCGCAAGGTGCCCGTCATCGGCGGCAGGGTCTATGATGCCTCCTGCTTCGTCAAAACCGAGGATGTCCTGTCCAAGCCCGGCAGGATGTCATCCGTCGGCGCGGGCCTCATTGTGGAATGGGCTGACAAAAACGGCAAATGGCTCGACTCCGGCCTGTACGCCTGCGGTATCTTCGGCACCAAGGACTGGCAGCTCAAAGAATGCAAGGGCCTGCGCGCCCCCCTGGATGCCGGCTTCGCCACCATCTTCCTCACCCTCCGCGGCGCCGGCAAAGCCTGGTTTGACGATTTCAGCATGCGCCAAGTTGACATCTCAGTGAACAAGCTCAGCCCCGAGCCCGAAGCCGTCCTGAGCACCAACACGCCATTCTTCGAGTGGACGCCCCTGACGGGCGTCAACGCCTACGTCCTCGAACTGTCTCGCGACGAAAGCTTCCCCGCCGGCGACGCCACCCGCCGCTACGAACTTGGCGCCGATACCAGCTGGCAACTGCGCGAGCCCCTGCCGCCCGGCGCCTGGCATTGGCGAGTCACCACCTTGGGCTGTACCGACGTGCAACCCTGGCCCTTCACCCAAACCGTGCCGCTGGAGCGCGACTGCCTGCCGCCCGTCATCACCGGTCGCGCCTGGCGTGTCACCACGCCGGACAGCGGCGTCACCCTCATTGTCAACGACGAAAATGCGCAAGCGCCGACCGTCGCCGCCAGTATCGGCGACAACCAGGCCGTCAACGTCAGCGCCCCGCGCGCCCTGGGCGACAAGCGCTTCGCCTACACCCTGAGCATGCCCGGCGGCTGGCCGCGCGGCTTGAATACCATGCAGGTCACCGCGACCGATCCCGGCGGCAACCGCGCTCAGCGCGTCCTCTGGCTGCTCCACGCGGCCAAACCGGCCGAATCCGTCATCATTGACGGCGACGGCAACTACAACCAGAACGGCCAAAAAATCTTCCCCCTGGGCATCTACGAAGTGCGGCCAAACGACATGCCGCGAATCAAGGACGCCGGCTTTGAAGTCGTCCACACCTACCGCTGGGAGGGCAGCCAGGACGACGTCGCCTGCCGCGAATACCTCGACGCCTGCGCCGCTAATGGTCTGCGGGCCTTCATCGGCTTCGACCGCGGCGTCGGCAGCGGCAGCGGCATGGTCCAAGGCAACTTCGAGCACCTCGCCAAGCGCGTCGGCGCCCTGGCGGATCATCCCGGCCTCTTCTGCTGGTACCTGTACGACGAGCCGGAAATCGCCAAGCAATACGTCTCGCCGGCCTTGTTGACCAGCCTGGCCGAACTGGTTCGCGATCTCGATCCCTATCATCCCGTGGTGATGACCACCTGGGGCCTGGGCATGAACAAGTACCGGCGCACCTGGGACACTCACTGGACCCAGAGCTACCACAAACCCGCGAAAATTGTCAGCACCATCGCCAGCCACCGCGAACGCCTGCTCAACGATTCGCCCATCACCCTCCTTATCCATTGCTACGACCAGACTCAGACCATGGCATTCCGGAAGAACCTGCCCGTTGATCCCGCGCAATTTGCACCGGACGCCGACTGGATGCGCGCCGCCCCCTTCATCGGCGTCGTCAAGTCCGTCAATGGCCTGTGGTGGTGGTACTATGCATCCCACCAGCACGAGTTTTACACCGTCGCCCACGTTCCCCACGCGTGGGACGCCCTCTGCGCAGTCGTCAAGGAAATCCGTGATCTCCGGCCACTGATCCTCGCCCCCGGCAGCACCGAGGCCGGCACTGTCGAGGTCAAAATGGACGCCCGCGTCGAATGGTGGGCCAAGACCATCGGCGGCAAGCAAACCGTCATCGCCGTCAATACCAGCGAAGACGAACTCGAAGCGGCCATACCCATTCCCGGCCAGGAACCCGCGACCATGACCTTCAAACGCTTCGAGGTCAAAGTCATCAATCCCTGATCGCACGCGATCACTCATAGATACCGGTCGTGCCGGAGGTCTTTTTCCGCTGTTGTGCCTTTACAAGGCACTGCCTCATGGGG
>JAAZKQ010000734.1 GCA_012799755.1 Lentisphaerota bacterium
AAACCCACTTATGCTTTTCGGATAAGCTCTAGATGCATAGCGTGGCAGACAGCCGGCTGCGCTCAGGCGGGACGAATCCAGACTTCCAGGCGGCCTTGTTGCGGGGGTGCTTCCCAAGTGAAGACCATGGCCTGCAGGGCATCGCCCCAGATTTTGTTGAGGTTGCCCTGGGGAATCATGGGCAGCGATTCAGTGGTCATGGGTAGCGCCGGCGACATGCTCAGAGTGCCATCGGCAGCCGCGCCGGCCTTAGGCAGGGCTTGCGTACGCAGTTGGAATGAGCCCGGCGCCACTGTTGTGACAAGCGCCGGCGTCAGCAGACGCAACGTGATGGTCTTGACCGGCTCGCGCAGCACAAAGTCGTCAATGACACGAACCCCACGACCGCGAACAAGAGTGATGCTGCGCCGCCAGGACGCGATTTTAGCTTCGCGCGGATAGGCGCCGGCGATGTCCAGACTCAACGAGGACTCCTCGGCGCTGTCGGCAGCCTGCACGTCGCCGGCGCGGAAGCGACCGCCGGGCAGTTGCTGCACGCCGTCAAGAACAGGCAGCAGCGAGTGATAGGCGGACTGCATGGCCCAGAGCTCATAACGCTGACCGGAAAAGGTCTTTTTGCTGTAGGTGTCAACGCCGGCATCAACAATGAGCGGACGACCATCGGCGTAAACGATGAACGAACCGATGTCGTTGTGGTTGTGGCTTTCGGCATTGTGGCCACCTTTGGCGGCGAGAAAGAGCCCATCGCTGCTGCCGGCTTGGTCACGGGCCGTAAGGACCTCAATGACGTCCAGCCATGCATAGCGCAGATAAGGCGCCTGGACGACGGTCTTGGCGGCCTGGTAAGGCTCATTGAAGGTGAAGAGGCCGCTGAGAAAGCGCAGGGTGCTCGCAATGTGGGGCGTGGCATCAACGGGCTGCCGACCGGCCCAGAGGCCCATCTGCCGCAATTCCGGGCTGTCTACGCGCTGACCGAAGCCGTAGAGCAGTGTTCGACTGGCGCTGACGCGGGCGGCGGCATCGGCGAAGTTGACCATCCAGTCGTCAGCAATGTGGACTTTGACAAAATACTCGCCGAGTTTTTTGATCAACGGCTCGTCGAACACATTGATAGCGCCGTTGCTGGCCAGGTAGAGCAGTTCAAGACAGTCAAAGACGGAGGCGGCGGCGCGGCCCCAGTAGCCGGGCCCCTCGTCGCAGCCGCCATCGGCGGGATGTTTGTCCAGGAAGCGGTCAAGGACGGCGACAGCCTTGCGCACCATGGCAGCGCGGAGCAACTGGTCTTCCTCCACGAGCAGCAGGCAGTTGAGCCAGTTGGAGACGATCCACGGCGTCCAATTGTTGAGGGCGCCACCGCTGTAGCCCATCCACCAGAAGTCCGTGCGCTGTTGGCAGGGGCGAAGGATGCGGCGCTGGATTTCATCATGGATGCGACGGACAATGACCGGCGACACTTTGTCGAGCGCCTCGCGGTGGAGGTAGGCAATCCAGGCCAGTTGAGCGGCAGTTTCAGCAGCGAAGAGATCAACGATAGGCTCGTCGACATCGGGCAGAGGGTAGACATGGATATTCTGGTTGTGCGCCGGCAATCACCAGAAGCTCTCTTCGCAGATGGCCCAGACGCCGTTGATGATATCGTCAATGTACTGGCCCTGCCCCTCGCAGGCTTCAGCGATGGTGAGGGTAAAGAGAGGGGAGCGGCGTTGGAAATAGACGGCTTCGTATTCGGAGCGATTGCCCTTGCGGGCGAAGCCCATGAAGAGCGTCGCAGGCAGTTCGGGCCAGGCATAACCGCGTTTTGACGCGGCGGCGGCAAGGTAGGCATCGCGCACGGCGCTGGGAATGGCCGACCATGCCTGGCGCTCGGCGGCGACGGGATAAGGCCGCCATTGACTACTGGGAAGCAGAACCTTTCTGAAATGTTCCAGGGAGTACTTTTGAGTTAGCATGAGCTGTCCTTGAGATTCGGGGGCTGAAATGAACACGCATGGAAATTCATTTTCCAGGCCAGGGCAAGCGTTCTGTCGGCTATGCTGCCGGCCAACGCGCCGTTGCCGCCGCGCATGCCGCAAAGATAATTGGCGCACTCAGCATTGGCAAGAGAGCACCTGAAAAGCTTGAGCGGGCTTTGCGTAACCGGTCACTCATTGATAACTCTGTTCCTGCGGTCGTTTTAACCGTCCTGCCGCCAAAACATTTTCTCCCCGGCATTTGAGCGCTGAAAGCGCGAGCTATGATAGCCCAGGGCAAAGCGACGCCGAAGGCGGAGCGTCGCCCTGGGTGAAGCGCCGTTTATGTTCGTGTTCCTCGGCCTCTTTGGCGCCAGTCGGCGA
>JAAZKQ010000735.1 GCA_012799755.1 Lentisphaerota bacterium
AGCGGCACATAGTTCCGCAAACGAAAAACCCAGGCACATGCAGGCGCCAACTGTGCTGTGGGCTTTCAGCCCGCAGCGGCACATAGTTCCGCAAACGAAAAACCCAGGCACACGCAGGCGCCAACCGTGCTGTGGGCTTTCAGCCCGCAGCGGCACATGACCCCGCAAACGAAAAACCCAGGCATACGCAGGCGCCAACCGTGCTGTGGGCTTTCAGCCCGCAGCGGCACATAGTTCCGCAAACGGCGCGCAAGCGGTACCAAGGTACCTGTGGCGCTGCCCGTAAGTTGCGGAACTATAGACGATGGCACCAGTTGTCCACGTCCGTCTGCCTTGTCCACTTTATCAATAGCTGCTCCCTTACATAGGCGCCGCAACAAGCAAGAAGGATTTTTTGCTATTTGCCGGGGGGTATCATATACTACTTCAGTCCGTCCACTTCGGCAGCCTCCTGGTTTTATGAAAAACAGTGGCTGCCTTGCTCTCCGACACCCCTCTAAAAAACAAGGAGCCATCATGTCCACCTTTTCTTCGCTTGCAGTACCCTCCCACAGGCGTTTTACCCTGATCGAACTGCTTGTGGTGATTGCCATCATCGCCATCCTGGCGGCCATGCTCCTGCCCGCATTGGCCAAAGCCCGCAACAAAGCGCGTACCATCAGCTGCGTCAGCAACCAGAAACAGATTCTGCTGATCCTGCGCATGTACATGGACGACTACGAGGCCATGATCAAAAAACCGCAGCAGATCGGCTACCCCTTGAATGGTCCCAATCCCTTCACTGGCTCCGGTGGTTACAATGTGTCCTGGGGGCGCCTGCTGCGCGACCTCAATTACACGACTGAGCTGCCTGCCAATACTACCTACGTTCCCACCAGTATCTTCCGTTGTCCTGCCGCCACCAATCCCACCACCAGCTACGGCGGCGCCTATGGGCTCGTCGCCAATCACGTCGGCCCGAGTCACTCTCTTTACAGCCGTTACAGTTGCGCCGCCTATGTCAAAGAAGCCGTCCACCCCAGCACCACCCTGATCCTCTCCGAAACCTGCGACCACTACTGGACGCTTGCTTACACCTGGACCTGGGACACCCAGTATAAAGGCAATTACCAAAAGTTTTTCCCGTCTCATGACGGCGGTACATCCATCGTCGCCGGCTTCCTGGATGGCCGCGCCGCCCGCCTGCCCGCCTATACCAGCATAGAAAACGTCTCTGACCCCGGCACCTTCGAGCCCGCCTCAACTGCGACTCCCATTTACCCGCTGAACTGAACGTGGCTTTGCGTCTTATCGCTGATCTTGGCTTATTCGCTCCGTTGGGTGAGGCGGCAGCCAACAAGACTTTCCTCTCACAAGCAAAGGACAACCCCATGAGGCTCATGACTGCCATTATCGTCGCGGCGGCGCTGCCCCTGTTCGCCGCTGAAACCACGCAACAAGGCTGGATCGCCGATTGGCTCATCGGCGGGCCATTCCCCAGTTATCAAGTCAATGATGGGAGAACCGGGCTGGATACCGACCACCTCGACGGGGAAGAGGCGTTTCGCCCTTTCCCCGGCTTGCAACAGAGCGCGCTGTTCAAGGCCGATCAGGCGAAACTCATCGCCCAGGTCGGTTCGACCAATGAATGGGGCTTCACTGAAGACCGGACTTTCCCCGTGCTCTGGAAAGAGCTGCACGCCGAGCGACCGGAGAAAATTGAGCTCGATGGCTTCTTTGCTCCGATAGATGATTATTTCGCCTATTACGCCGCCTGCTGGCTTGAGTCGCCGGAAACGCAAAAGGTCAAGTTCCGCCTCGGCAGCGACGACGATCACAAACTGTACGTGAACGGCAAACAGATCGGTCGTGTCGCCACGTCGCAGGGTATCGTCCCGGACAATTTCATTTATGCGGGAGAACTGAAACGCGGCATCAACCGCCTGCTCCTGAAAGTCGTTGACCGTACCGGCGGCACCGGATTCTGCGTGGCGCTTTCGGACGACCAGAACCAGCCCCTTGCCGGGCTCCGCGTCTACACCGACGACCCCCGCCGAAAAATCGGCGCGGACGCCTGGGACAACGGCTTCGCCGCCCGTTTCGAATTTGTTTCTCCCGAACTCTTTACC
>JAAZKQ010000736.1 GCA_012799755.1 Lentisphaerota bacterium
AAACAACCGGCGGCGTGAATTGCCGCGCAGCGGCAAGACATGCCGCCCAAAATCTGCGCTAATCTGCGTAATCTGCGGATAAAACACACCCCTTCTTCGCGCCTTCGCGCGAGACACCAGCAATCTGCGCTAATCTGCCCCAATCCGCAAACAACCGGCGGCGTGAATTGCCGCGCAGCGGCAAGACATGCCGCCCAAAATCTGCGCTAATCTGCGTAATCTGCGGATAAAACACACCCCTTCTTCGCGCCTTCGCGCGAGCCTCCCCCTCGCAAAAACCAGTTTGCCTTACGGTCGCAAGGCCTTGCCTGGCCCCTGCGCCAGCACGGCCAGCGCGTGGCGGCGATAATGCCCGCGGACATCCTGGCTGTAGTCACGCAATGCGGCTTCGCCGAAGCCGTCGCTGTCGCCGAGATTATAGAGCACGCGCGCCGTCACCAGGTCCAGACTGCCGCTACGATTGCGTAGGCGAGCGTCAGTAATCACGTCCCGGATAGCCGGCCGGATGCGCCCCGGTTTCTTGGCGTAGCCCGCCACCAGCGGCAGCGATTCCTTGCTGCCCTGCGCTTCCAGGGCCATCAGCATGGAGCGCGTGTGCTTCCACTCAGCGTTCGCCTGGTTGAAGAGCTTCTCAGCTCGCGCGTGCAGGACAGGAAGAGCCCGCCGGTCACGGCTGAAGCCTGCCGCGATGATATAGCTGTCCATCCAAGTGATATTGGGAAAGTAGTAGGAGATATTTTCGTTGCCAAAATCCTCCGTGGCGCCAATGACCTCAATGAGCGTCTCAATCCCCGTGCCATCGCCAAGCATGCCGAGGATATGAGCTACGCGCAGTTTTCCCGCCGGCGTCGTCGCGCCGGCGTAGGCCGCGCGCAGCAGCGGCAGCGAGCGCTCCACATCGGCCATCAGCAGACCGAGCTTTGCGTAGTCTTTCTCAGCCAGCTGGCTGGCGGCGGCTTCCAACTCGGCCATGGGCAGCGGATAGGAATCAACGTGCTCCGGCACATCCGGCGTCAGGCACTCAATCTCCACCAAATGCGCCTGCAAGGCCTTCAGGTCAATGCCGCGCGTCGGCAGATTGTCCTTGGCGGCCATGGCCGCCGCCAGACCGGCGGCGTAGCCCAGATTCTGCAAGCAGGGCTGCATGCGCACCGACGGAATCGCGTCGCGATGCGCGCTCAACCCCAGTCCGACCACCAGCAGGCCATCAAGCCCCTTGGGAAGGATGCAGCGATAGGGCGTGTAGGACAGACCGCCGAGATGGTTGTTCACAAAATAGTACGGATGCACGGGCGAACCATGCTTGTCCAACCTGCCGCCCTGGCTGATCTGGATTGTGTCCGGAAAACGCCGCTGATTGACGATGTCCAGCGGTTCCAGGGTAAAGTCGCCGACGATGCGCCGGCGCTCCCGCGTGTCAATCAACTGGCAGATATCGTAGGCGCTGCGGTATTTGCGCTTGGCGGCAATCATCGCGGTCGTGACATCCACCATGTCCACTTCGTCCACGTAGGTCCAGTCGGTATTGATATAGCTGGCGCCGGGCGCGCGGTAGGGCAGGCCCGAGCCCTGCATGGCTTCGTCGTCGGCGCTGTTGTAGGCCACTTCGGCGCCGGCGGCGGCGGCCACGTCGGCATTGCCGCTGCCGTCAATCACGACTTTCGCCAGCACGACACCGCGGCCCTCCGGCGTCGCCACGATCACGCCGGCGACTTTGTCGCCCACGCGATACGCACCACAGCCGAGTACGCCGAACCAGATATCGCCGCCGGCCTGGCGGATTTCCCGCCGCCAATACTCCTGCTTGCCCACCACATAGGTCGGCGAGCCTATTGCCTTGATGCCCTGGTCCACTTCGGCGGTAAAGCCCTTGCGATAGCCCGCGCAATAAATCCCGATGAGGCCGACGGTACCCGTGCCGCCCAACGCATGAAGGTACTCCACCACGAGGGTTCGGGCGCCGGCGCGGGCCGCGCTGATGGCTGCCGGCGCACAGCTGGTGCCGCCGCCAACGACCACCACGTCATACTCGCCCAGTACCGGCAGGGCCGACTCCGGCGAAGGAACCGTCTCGCCCGGCTCAGCCATTGGCCGGAAACCGTCAAGGGTCTCGCGCAGCTCGCCGGCACGCTCCGTGGCCTGCGTCGCCGACAGTCCCGCCACCCGCACGCCTGACGCTGCGGCCTGCGCCGCCAGCGCCCTGGCGATATCGCCGCCAAGCGCCGTGCCGGCACGGATCGCCGCCAAGATGGACGAGCCATCCACTGTCGGCGCCAGGTAGTAGCCTGCAACCCCGCCGGCGTCAATCTGTTCAATCTGCAAAGGCAGCAGCAGCTCGGATTCTTCCACCTGCCTGGCATCAAAGGTCAAATCGCGCGCCAGCTGTTCTGCCGCCGCCCAAGCGGCGAAGGAACTATCCGCCAAGGCCAGACGCAACGTGTACTCAAAGGCTTCAGGATGGGCATCCTGCATCGGGCTGTTGAGCCTTTGCACGGAGCCGCCAGTACCATAGGCCGCCGGAGCCTCGCCGCCCACGGGCACCCGCAAGGGTATCCGCCGGCAAGACTCAATGCGCGCGCCTGTACGAGGCTCGCCACCAAAAACCACCCGACGGAAAAGCTGCTCGCCTGAGGGCCGCCCGCTGACTTTCGCGCCGGCCAGCCGGGCAAACCAGGTCATACCTGTCGCATCCAACACGGCCTTGGCCTTGATCGCCTGCCGCCCGGCGCGATTGGCAATCACCACGCCGGCCAGGCGCCCGGAGCTGTCCCGCAAAACCTCCGTCGCCGGCGAGCCGTACACGAACTGCACGCCGGCCGCAATCAGCGACTCTTCCAGCGATTTCTTCACCAGCATCGGCGTGGTGTTGAAGACCCGCTCCGCCGCCAACGGGTCCGGCGCCTTCTCCACAAAAATTTGCAGTTCGCCCACGAGTATGCGTCGTGACTGCTCGCATTTGCGCAAGTCAAAACGGACATAGCGCGCCGAGCCCGTCACCGGCAGTGCCAAGCACAGCGCCGTCTCAAAGTAGCCCTTCGTGTTGTAGCTGTCATTCTGGATTTCGCCCGCCGGCTGCCAGGTCGCGCCGTCCGTACTGATTGCCACAATCACCGTCCGTACGGCGTAATTGCGCGGCGACTGGTACACCCTCGCCCGCACTTCGCGCAAGGACTGCACCTTGCCCAGATCACAGACGATGCTGACATCACCGCCGTACTCCACGCTCTGGTTGACTGCCGAGTCCCACAGGCCGTCATTGAGCAGCCGCGGCGGCGTGCTGTCCTTGTGTCTGTCCTGGGACGGCAGGGACGCCTCATAAGTAAACTGCTCGCCACGCTCGGCCTTGGGGTCTGAAAACATCGCTTGCGCCAGCGGCGTGTCCGGCTCTTCGCCCGGCGCCAGCCACATGCGATAGGGCGCGCAAATATCTTCACCCAAATACATCCGCGGCGCCGCCACAAAGACCTTCAGACCGGCCTCGGCCGCCGCTGTCGCCGCCGCGACGCCGCCAACGCTGCCGCCAACCACCACGAGGTCGGCTTCGGCCGCCACCGGTATCGCCCGTGAACTCTCCAATACCGCCCGCTGAGCACAATGGGCCAAGGCCGGAAACAACAGCATGCTCGCAATCGTCAGGATACGCATGTCGCCTTCTCCTTATCGCTGAAATCACTAAGTATACCGTCGGCACCGGCGCGGAGCGCAAAGCCCGCAATGACGCCAATTTGGGTGCATCTTCACCGAAAACAAAACTCAATATATGCCGCGACCGCCCCGCTGTCTTGACTGAGTACGATGAAATACAGGCTGCGGGGTGAAGGTGGGCGGGGCGAAGCGCGACGGATTACACCCGCGTAGTTGCGCAAACTCTCAGAAGTATCCCTGGCTTAAGACTTTCTCCGCGGCAGGGTCTGTGTCGTCAGCCATCGCCTGTATCTTGTTAATCATGCGCTGGAACACATCTGCGTGGTATTTGGCCCCCTCCAAAAACTCAACGTATTGGCTACGTCGTGCTTTGCGCTCGTTCGCAGTCCGGTATTCTTGGCGAATATTTGAGTTCATCCGTTTGGCCTTGCGCACAATCAAGACATCGTCAATATGTGTAGATGTTATTGACACTGGTGGCATGTCGAGAAACTCGCAGACGAGAAAATACAGGGAAGCTGGAACCGCGCTCTTGAGATCTCTACTAGTTGCCACTGCCTCTTGAAACATAGTCTTATCCAAATTGGTCTTGCACTCCGCGCACACATATCCCAGGCATGTCTCCATTCGCTCGGCATCACGAAATTCCCTGTCAAAAGAACTCATCATGAAGAGGCGCTTTCCGAGGACGAAATCTTGATCCTTAGTCCTCAGATTTGCTTGGCCTCCCAGACCAGTATTCCCTAGACCTGATGTGAAGCAAAGCCCCGCAAATGTCTTCTGGGGGCCAAACTCGAACATGCCGGCGGGGAGTTTGAGCCCCCGAAACATCAACTGCGGGAGAAACTCCTCAAGAATCGTATTATCGAGTTTCAACTGTCCTTTTTGCCTGTATAAAAAGTCCTCGGGACTGTCAAAGATCAACTCAAGCTCAATGAAAGTTTTGTACTTGTTAGTCGCATCAACAAGCTTCTGCACAGCTCCCTTTCGTCCCGAACGCACAGATTTCAGCTCCTCTATCCATTTCTGGTAACGAACCAGCGCTTCCTGGACGCGTGGCTTGTCCGCCTCCGGCAATCGTGGATTCTCCACGAGAGCCTGGAGCTTGGCGAAATGAGGCGTTGGCAGCTGAATGTTGTCGTTCATAGGGCAGTCCTACTCTTCTTTGACCATCATGACATGGTCGCGTGTTTGATACGCGCCATAGGTGTCACTGTTAAATATCGGTGTTCCCTCGGTGCGTTCCACTGCCGCCATGGCGCCCTCAAGCAAAGGTCTGCTTTTCGGCGTGGCACTGGCAAGACCGTCACGCAACGCTTCAACCGCCACTTTGCGGCCTGCCACATCAGGCAGACCATCTCTACTAGCATGGGGTCGCCTTGTCAAGTTAAGAATATCCTCGCGGATATCTTGCCCAAAACGGTTCTGATAAACGCGTTGCTGCCTAAGCACTAGGTCGAACATACCAATTTGCTCGGCGAGGGCTTCAACTATCCGCGCATTGAAAAATGGAACGCCAAGCACCCTTGATTCATAGCCTACAACCAGCACCACACGACCGTATGGACGCACTACCCTGGCAAGTTCCTGCAGAACGTTCGCCATGTCAATGCAGTACTGCACTACCGTGAGAAATCTGTTGCCGCGATTTGCCCGGTTGGACCCGATTTCGGAGCGAGCGACGCGCAGCACATCCCAACCAAGAATCTCCACAGAACGGCGGTAATTCTGGTGGTAGTTGAACACATTTACATACGGAGGCGAGGAGACAACGAAGTCAACAGATTGCCCTTCCAGGGGAAGACGTCGAGCATCTTGCAAGTCGGCCCTTATCAATCTGTCAGAGTATGGAAGCCCTCTGACCAATTCTGCGAGCGCGAGTAGTTTGCTCTGAACCAGATCAGCGTAAATCCGGTTGTTGAAAATATCCAGAAGCACAACAAGCGCATTGCAGAGGATTTTCGCCTGGTCGCCAATTGACCTGCTGATTCGGATAATCCTTGATTCGACCTCATCGGGTGGAATCAAGTCATCCGAGAAAAGCACAATTGGAAACTCCTGCTCGATCTTGGCCCGAAGTTCGCCAATAGCGGCTTCTCGTGAATACTCGGAAACGTTGGCAAACTCAAAAAGCTTGCTAAAAGTCCACGCCGAAGGGTTAAGCTCAAATCCATAGGCCGCGAATCCCATCCTGGCGGCCTCGTGGAGAACCGTTCCGCTCCCAACAAAAGGGTCAAGAATCGTCGCCTCCGGCGGACAATACGCTTGGAGCAGTGTCTCAATGAGTTGTGGCGAGAACTGCCCGCGCCATGCAAACAGATTCGACCGGCTCTTGTTCTCAATATCAAGAAGCCGACGCGGTATTGCCGTCGAGAAATTAGTCAATGCTGGTTTATCCTTTCTGAGATCGCCTGCCTGGCCTCAGTCTAAAATGTAACGCGCGGGACGCAAGATATTCCGAAAGCTGCAAGTCGTTGCCGGAAACCTCAATGTACATTCTTGAAGCTCTCATGGATAATGATCGCGCCGATCAGCTGAATAGGACTAGTTGCCACATCGAACAGGAGAGTCATGGGCAAAACAAGACATAGCGTCGGATACGCCGACAGGGCGCGATAGCGACGGCTGGGCTCTACTAAAAACTGATTGGGGCTGTTCGGGTCGTCCGGATTCCGAATAAGAATCCAGTCGCCGCCGTAGTACTTGGCAGGCGGCTGCGTCTTGCAGAAGTCGTCAAAACGCTCGCGCGCCCCATGATAATCATCCCGTTGGTAGGGCAATTCGGGAGTGGCAAGGATTTCTTCCGGGAGTTCTCCAGGGTTGACCCATTTTGTTTTCACCACGCGATTGTTGGCGACGCTAAGGATCACATAGCTCGGCCAAGGCTCTGATTTATTATGGCGATCCTCCCAGAATTTCTGAGTCATGCCCTGTACATAGATCGCTTCTTCCTGTTGATGGACAGGCCCGAGCCCATAGAAATATTCCCTGACCATGCCGTGGGTCTCGACAAAACGCGCTGTCGCACAACCGGTTTGCAAAAGCGCCGGCAAGACAAGTGGCAAGACCCTGCAAAGTATCTTCATTCTCATAATTCCGACTCGCCTTCTAAGAAAAACCTGCCTCTGTCAGACCGCAAAGCGACGAACGCAACGCTAATCTATTGACAGCGTCCGGCTTATCAAGCCAGGCAAATAGGCGTGTTTGCCAATGCGGTAAGCGGTCACCGATTGATCATTGTTGTTCCCGCAAGTTGCTATGGACAGTATGGACGGCGGGCGGGTGTTGTCGTCCATCGTGTCCATAATGTCCATATTGTCCATCGTTTTACAGGTCGCAGGCAGTCACGGGCGCCTGGCGCCGTGGCTCGCAAGGACATAGTTATCAATCGGTGACCTATTACGGAGTTGGGGAACGAAAAGAGAGGAAGAGCAGTCGTAGCGGTTGCAGAAACGCCTTTTCGCAACCGGAGCGGCTGGAGTGCTTTGCTTGCGCGATCTTTATGGCGCGGTATGGTAGTTTCTGCCCGCAGCCGCGTAGCGACATGACGGCCCGCGCGCGGTCAACGTTTCTTCGTCGTCGCAACCATGGAGCTGGATATGGACAGATTATTCCGCCTGCCTCTCGTCGTTTTCCTGTTCCTCGCGGCCTTTGTCGGCATCGCCCAGGAGGTGGCGAAGAAAACGCCGCCGGAAAAGAACATCTATCTGCCCTATGAGCGCCTATGGGAGATCTTTGAGAAAGACCTGCGCGGGGTATTTCTGCCCTACGCGGAGTTTCAGCAGCTGTGGCAGCGCGCCTATGGCCAGCCCGATCCCGAGAAACCCAAGCCGCCGGCGCCGGCGCTGATCACGGCGATTCGTGGCGACATGACCGTGCTTGAGCACAATGTGCGAGCGTCCGTAACGCTGTCCATTGATCTCTATGAGCGCGGTTGGCTGCTCGTGCCGCTGGCCCTCCCGGGCTGCGCGGTAACCCATGCGGCCATCGGCGACGACGCGGCGCGACTGATCCACGAAAGTCAGAGCGGCTACACCCTGCTCTACCACAAGGAGAGCGCCGAGCGCGAAAGCATCACGCTCAGCCTGGATTTCATCTCGGACATTCAGAAGCAGCCCGGCATCAACAGTCTGCAATTCCAGCCGCCGGCCAGCCCCATCAGCACCTGGGAGCTGCTCATTCCCGAAGCCGACGCCAAAGTCACCGCCGATCAGGAGCGCATGATCATGGAGAAGGTACCTGCCGAAGCCGGGCAAAGTCGCTTCCGTCTGCACCTGAGCGGCGGCGCCAAACGCACGATCTCGTGGACGCCGAAAGCCGAGGGCGCCAAGGGCCTGGAAGCCCTGATCAACACCAGCGCCGAACTCATCAACAGCATTGAGGACGGCATGCTCTTCACCCAGGCGCTCATACGTTGCCGGATCAGCCGCGCGTCCGTGCGGCAACTCGCGCTGACCATACCCGCCGATTTCCGCGTCACCAGCGTCTTCGATCCCAATATCCGCGAATGGAACCTCAGCGCCGACGAGGCCAGCCAGCGCCTGGACATCCAGCTCTACGAGCCGGTGACCGATGAGCAAAATGTCAGCCTGGAAATGGAACGCACGCTTGCCGACGGGCAAATAGACATTCCCGCCATCGCCCTGCCCGGCGCCGTACGGCAGCAGGGCCATATCGCCATCCGTCTAGGCGACGGCCTCAAAGCCGAGCTCAGCGAACGCCGCGGCCTCACGCAGGCGGCGCCGGCAGCCATGCCGCCCGGCATGGCGGGCAAGGGCCCCTTCTTCGCCTGCTATCAATACGCCGCGCTGCCTTGGCAACTGCGTTACCATGTCCAGGCATTGAAACCACTGATCAGCTCGGAGACCAGCAGCACAGCCGTTGTCATGCCCAACACCCTGCAGTTGCTGAGCGAATTCCGCGTCAAGGTCCGGCAAACCGGCATCTTCCATTTGGATTTGGACATTCCCGACGGCTTTGAGGTCGCCCCCTGCCAGGGTTTGGCCGGCGTACAGATCAGCGACCAGCACCTCGGGGACGCTGTCGCCGGCCGCCGCCCTCTGCGTGTCAACTTCCGCCAGAAGAGCACTGAACCCGTCATCCGCCTGACTCTGCGCCGCGAACTCAGCGAGCCGGCACTGCTGCTCCACGGCCAGAAACCCGCCGAATTGAGCATCGCCGTGCCGCGTCTCGGCGGCGAGAATATTGATCAGGAAAATGGCCGCCTCAGCGTGAGCGCGCCACCGCATCTGCGCATCGTGCCCCTGCGCAGCGAAAATCTGCGTGGCATTGACGTCTGCGGTGACACCCCGGCACCAATCGCGCCAAACGACAGTCCGTCTCAGCGCGTGTTGCCGGTGCTGGCTTACGGCTATTCGGCGCCGGCGGCGCAGCCGCTCTTGGTGCTGGCAGCTGACCGTCGTCCGCCGCATAGCACCGTCACCCAGCTGATCAGCCTGTCGGTATTGTCCGGCAATCAGCTCAATGTCGAGTGTGTGCTGAATGTTGATGTGCAGTACAGCGGCATCAAGGCCTTGCAGCTGGGCGTACCGAAAGAGCTGCTGCCCAGGCTGCAAGTGCTGCCCGCGTCATTCCGGCTCAGCCCCCTGGCCGAAACCACGGAAGAGTATCCCGAAGGCTATCAGGCGTGCAGCATCCAAGGCGAAGCCGAATTCTATGAAAAACGCTCGATCACCCTGCGCTGGACGGATGATTTGGGCGACATCCCCGTCGGCAGCAGCCGGGATTTGCAGCTGCCCTGCCTGATTGTCAGCGCGGTCAACCGCTCCTGGGGGCAGATCGCCTTCATGAAAAATGACATGACGGACCTCAGCCCTCTGAAGGCCGAAAAGCTCCTGCCGATTGATCCGCGCTTCAATCTGCTGCCGGAGCTGGCAGGCAAGAGCGCCCAGGTCGCCCGCGCCTTTGAGTTCCACAGCCCCTGGCAACTCCAGGCGCGCGTCACGCGCTATCAGCACGAAAAGGTCAAGAGCAGCAGCATTGAACGCGGCCTGATCCGCATGGTCCACACTCGCAGCAACAACTTGAGCGTACAGGCGGCCTACGCCATGCGCAGTGTCCGCCAGCGCCTTGAGCTACAGCTGCCGCCGGAAGTGGTCTTCGACAGCACGCCCGCACGGATCAACGACCGCCCCGTGCCCTTGGAAAAGGGCGGCGAGGGCCAGTATTTCATACCGCTCACCGGCCAGGCCCAGGGCGAGCCGCTCCTCCTCGAACTGCGCTATCTGCTGCCCGAAAGCCGCGGCCTTTTCATGCTGCCGCAGTTCCCTGACGACACGGCCATCCAGCAGCTCTACCTGATGGTCTATTTGCCGAAAGAACTCAGCATCATGGGCAGCAAGGGGCCTTGGAACAACGAAAATGTCTGGGCGCTGCAAGGCGTGATGAGCATCCGGCCCCGCCCAAGACGCCATGCCAACGAACTCATTTCCTGGCTCTGCGCCGGCCAGAGGCAATTCGAGGCCTGCCGGGAGAATCTGCAAAGCTTTGTCACGGACGGCCAGCCTGTGCTTTACTCAACCCTGCACCCACCTGCCGGTCTCGACGGCGCTCTGCGCCTGCTGCTCTGGCCGACTTGGCTGGGCAAAGCGCTCTTCATCGCCATTATCATTGCGGTCGGACTGCTGCTGCTCAAAGCCTCCTTGTTCAAGCGAGCGTTGACTGTGGGCTTCATGCTCAGCGCCATGGGCTTCCTGGCAATCTTCGCGCCGAGCTTCTGCTACGGCATCGTCTCCAACGCCTCGGTGGTCGCGGCCTTGACCGTCGCCATCATCTGGTTCCTGGCCTGGCTGCGCCGGCGTCCACAGCGGCCCGCCGGTGAAAGCAGCGACTTGCCGCCGGGCGCCGGCAAGTTCCTGCTCGTGCTTGCCGGTATCCTTCTTGTCTTCGCGCTCTGCATACACATTCCCATGCTCATCCCGGTCGTCCTCATCATCGCTCTGCCGCTCTGCATCGTCGGCTGGCGCCGGCGCCGGC
>JAAZKQ010000737.1 GCA_012799755.1 Lentisphaerota bacterium
AGCCTTGCCAGCCGCCGATATCGTAGTCGGTATTCATGCTGATGCCGAGTCCGACGACGGGGATGCAGAAGCAGGCCCAGAGGATTTGCGAGACGCCGAGGGTGAAGGATATTTCCGAGCTGAGGAAGAAGGCGAAGGCGGTGACCAGGGGGAAGAATTCGATGCGCATGAGGCCATAGGCCCAAGGATTGCGGTAGAGGGCGGGCCATTTGGAGGCGAAAGGCCAGAGTGAGTGGGTCATTTTTACGGGAATCATCGTTTCCGGGAACCATTGGTAGAGCCCGTTATTGACGCGAATGGCCAGGACGATGGCGAAGCCGAGCCAGAAACGCTTGTTGCGCAGGAGTTGGTTGTAGACTTTGCCCTCGTCCTGGGCGAGAATGGCGTTGGTGAAATCGGCGATGGGGTACTGGAGGTGTTCGTGGTCGGCCCATTGTCGGTGGACGATGAGGCCCATGCAGGCCATGGCGATGGTGGTCAGGAAGATCATCGGCAGCCAGGTGAGCAGGGGCGGTCGCCATTGTTTCCAGGGCACCTGGCCGAGCTTGATGCCGAGCCACTCGTGGAAGGACGTGGCTGACTGGCTGGCCCTGTCGGAACCGGTGACGAAGCGGTTGACGACTTCGTCTTGCGGCTCGGGATCAACGAGCGAGCCTGCGGGGAAGTATTGGAGCATGTTTTTGCTTTGCCAGCCCGGGGTGATGCGTTCCCAATGATAAGGCATGACGACGATCTGGGCGAACTGCTCCATGAGCGCGCGACCGGGAATGCCGCAGGAACAGGCGCTGACGGTGACGATCAGGGCGAGTTCGGCGCTGCGCAGGCGTCGCCGTCCCAGCAGGGGATTGATGACGATGACCACGAGCATGAGGGTGCCGATGACCAAGATGGGCAGTTGATGGCCGTTGCTGATGCTTTCGAGGTTGAGGACCCGGTCATTGATATAACCGATCCCACAGATGAAAAGCACGGCAAACAGCCCCAACAGCATGGCACGCTTGGTCATGGATGGCATTCCCTGGGGTGAGCGGAGGCGGTGGAAAACAAAACGAATGGAGAGCAGATGAGCTCATCCGCTCCCCGTATGATCAGCAGTTACGAGAGCGACGGCTTAGAGAGTGATCTTGCCGGCGGCGTAGAGGCCGTTGAGGGCGACGGAAGCGCCGGCCAGCTCGCCGACTTTGGGCCCGAGGCCGGTGATGCAGACTTCGCAGCTGTCGCGGAATTCCTTCCAAGCGAAGCGCGGAAGTTGGGCAAGAACAGGCTTGAGCATGAAGTCGCCCGCGTAATACGCGGCGGTGCCGAGGACAATCATCTGTGGATTGAAGGTGACCATGCAGATGCCAATGCCCTGGGCGAGGCGCAGGCAAATCTCATTCCACATATTGACAGCCAGCGGAATGCCGAGTTTGGCGCCTTCGCGAACGGCCTGGAAATTGAGGTTTTCGAGTTTGCCCTGTACCTCGGGCAGGCGGTAGAGGGCGTGGTCAGGGCGGTGGCGGAGTTTGTCTTGCAACTGCAGGGCGACGTTGCGACCGCCACAGTAGGCTTCGAGGCAGCCCAGCTGGCCGCAGCCGCAGAGCGGGCCATTGGGGTCAAGGATGATGTGGCCGAGTTCGCCGGCAATGCCGGTGGTGCCGGCCAGGAGTTTGCCGTCGGCGACGATGCCGCCGCCGACGCCGGTGCTCATGGTCAGGTAAATGACGTCCGTCTTGCCCTTGGCGCAACCGTAGAACCACTCGGCAAGTACGCCGGCGTTGGCATCGTTGTCCATGTAGACAGGCATCTTGAGGCCGGCAACGAGGTCATCGCGGATGGGGACGGCGTCCCAAGACATATTGGGGGATTTCATAATGCGACCGCCTGCCATGTCGAGGGGCCCGGGAGCGCAGATGCCACAGCCGCTGATGTCGCCGTGTTTGAGGCCGGCTTTTTTGATCAGCGCCTTGGCGAGAGCGATGATTTGCGGGAGGACCTCTTCGTAGGGTGCGCTGGCGCCGCTGGCGATACGGTCACTGACCAGGATATTGCCTTTTGCGTCAGTGATGCAAACCGCGATTTTGGTGCCGCCGATATCAATGCCGAGGACCTTGATGTTGTCACTGCTCATGATGCTTCCTTGCTTGAGGTGGTTCAGGGAAAAAAGAGAGACGACCGTGGGAGCAAATGCCGGATTAATGTACTGGCCGCCGGCCTTACCGCAACCGCCAAGGGACGAAAAGAACGGAATGCAGGGAGGCGGTTGCTCTGTGGTAACAGCGATGTTGCGAGCATGCTGGCGCACCGTTTGCGGGGTCATGTGCCGCTGCGGGCTGCAAGCCCACAGCACGGTCGGCGCCTGCGTGTGCTTGGGTTTTTCGTTTGCGGAACTATGTGCCGCT
>JAAZKQ010000738.1 GCA_012799755.1 Lentisphaerota bacterium
CAGCAGACAGCGCGGCCCTTCCGCTTCGGCGTTGAAGCCTCCATGGCCCTGCTGGCGCCGGAAGTTCTGAGCAAACCCGCCCTGACCGAACTGGCCCGCCAAGTCAAAGAACAACGGAACGAGCTGCCCAAATACCGCGAATGGGTTTTCCAAAAAGGCGGGCTCTTTCAATTCATCACTTTCTACGACGGCCTGATCTGGCGTGACAACAGCGTCTGGGGCAAGGAGGTGGACAGCGCCTTGGTGGCTGCCGCTCGCGAAGCGGGCCTCAGCGTGCGCGGTCATGCGCTCTACATCCCCGCCTACAACTACGCGCCGGTAAATTGCCGCAATATGGACCGCGAAGCCTTGACGAATGCTTTGACCAACCACATTCGCAGCCTGGCAACGAAACACAAGGACGGCATCGCCGAATGGTCGGTGCTCCATGGCGGCATAAACTACTTCGATATCTACGATTACATCGGCGTCGAAAGCATGTCCAGGGCCTTCCAGATCGCTCGCAAAGCCGCGCCTGACGCCAAGCTCATGGTGAGCGACACCGAGTCGCTGACGGCCTTGTCGGAAGTGCCTATGGACGATACCATTGAACTCGTTGACTGGTTGAGCCAAGGCGGCACCAAGCTTGATGGCATCGTCCTGTTCGCGACCATCAAGCGCCTGGACGTGGGGCCGCAGTCCATGGAAAAACGCCTTGACCAAATCAGCCGCCGGTTGTCACTGCCCATTCACATCGCCGGTTTGTCATTGAATACCGATGACGAACAGCGGCAGGCGAACATGCTTCGCGATTACTTGCTGCTGTTCTTCTCCCATCCAGCGGTGGCAAGTGTGTCCATCGCTGAACAATGGGCGCCGGCATTGCTCAACCCCAACATGGCCTACATTGATACCGACTTCAGCCCACGCGCGCCCGGCGCCATGCTGACAAAATTACTGAATGAAGAATGGTTGACCAAAGCCGATTTGGTCACCGGGGACGACGGCACGGCCACGCTGGATGCTTTCGCAGGCAGCTACGAGCTGAGCGCCAAGGTCGCCGACAAGGACATCAAGGCCACCATCGCCATACCCGACCCGACCGATCTCCCCGCCAAAGCCATCAAGGTCGGCCCCGTTACCCTGAGCAAGACCAGGACCGGCAATGGCCTCGCCGTGGTCATTAACGCCGATTAACCCAAAACAACACAAGCGGCCAGCAAACCGCCACGCGGAGAAACAGCACAACATGTTCAAAACAGCCTTGCCCGACCGACAGGTCCACCTCGACTTCCATACATCCGAACATTGCCGGGATGTCGGCGCCGACTTCAGTGAAGAGCAATTTGCCGCGATGTTGAAACGCGGTCGGGTGCGCTCCATCAACTTCTTTGCCTGGTGCCACCACGGCTGGTGCTATTATCCGAACGCGGTGCATGGCCTCAGCCATCCGCATCTGCGGCAGGACTTGGTCGGCGGCATGCTCAATGTCTGCCGGCGCGAGGGCATCAACGCCGAAATCTACATCACAGTCGGCTGGAATGACAAGGCCAGCCGCGAGCACCCCGAATGGTGCGTGCGCGGCGCCGACGGCAAGTTCGTCAACTGTCCGCCGGAAGGTCATCCGGACAGCCCGCGCCCCTGGGGCTGGAAACGCATGTGTCTGAATACGGACTACTTGAAGCTGGTGCTGGATGTGACCCGCGAAGTCCTCACGCGCTATCGCCCCAATGGCATCTGGTATGACATCACCGGCGAAACAGTCTGCCTCTGTGACAAATGCCGCGCGGATATGGTCGCCCTTGGACTTGATCCCAACAGCAGCGCCGATCAGAAGCGCTTCGCCGCCGATGTTAACGCCCGCTACCTGCAGGCGACCACCAGGCTGGTGTGGGGCATTGATCCCGCCTTGACCGTCTATCACAATAGGCCGAGCCAGCGTGGCCGGCATGACATTTATCCTTTCGTGAGCCACATTGAAATCGAATCGTTGCCGACAAGCGGCTGGGGCTACGACTATTTTCCGTCCAATGCGCGCTATTTCACCGCGCTGAAGAGCGAGCCGCAAGTGGTGGGCATGACCGGCAAATTCCATAAGTCCTGGGGTGAATTCGGTGGCTTCAAGGACCCCGTGGCCTTGCGCTATGAATGTGCGCAGATTGCCAGTCTGGGTTGTCTAGCCTGTACAGGCGACCAGCTGCACCCCTCCGGCTACATGGACCCGGAGACCTACCGGATCATCGGTGAGGCCTATGCCTACCTCGAAGAGCGGGAAGAATGGCTCAAGGATGCCCGTCCCTACGCGGATGTCGCCATCCTCGGCACCATGGAGATGTTCTTCTGCCAAGCCGGCCAGCGCGCCATCCAGGGCGCCGGCAAGATGCTCATGGAATTACAGGTGCCACATGCCGTCATAGATGAAACCATGGACTTCACGCCCTACCGGCTGCTCGTCCTACCCGATAAGGGCCGCCTCGACCCGGGGGTTCGCGACAAGTTGACGCGCTTCCTCAATAACGGCGGCGCCTTGCTCATGTCCCACGAGAGCGGCGTCAGCGTCAACGACTGGTCTTTCGCCATGGATATCGGTGCGCTCTGTGAAGGCCCCTCGCCCTTTGATGTCGAGTATTTGGAGGTCAGCGACGCACTCAGCGAAGGCATGGTGCGTTCCCCCGTGCTGCTGTACCAGAGCGGCGTCAAGGCCAAGGTCAAGGACGCGGAAGTGCTGGCCCATACCGTGCAGCCGCAGTTCAACCGCACCTACGCGCATTTCTGCTCACACTGCAACACGCCGCCCGGTGGCCGCGTGGACTGGCCGGCAATCATCCAGAAAGGACACATCATCTACCTGGCTCATCCGCTTTTCAGCATGTACGACGCTGAAGGCATGCGCCAGCATCGCCAAGTAATCAGCAATTGCCTGCAAAGACTTTATTCGCAGCCGCTCCTCCAGGCCGCCCTGCCCTCCTGCGGACGCAGCGCCGTGACCTGGCAGGCCGCCGAAAACCGTCACTTGCTCCATCTTCTCTATGCCGCGCCAATCAAGCGCGGCGCCGTTGAAGTGATTGAGGACATCGTGCCCCTGCATGACATCGCCGTGTCATTCCGGGCCAGCCAGCAGCCACGCCGCGTTGTCCTCGTGCCCGAAGACAAGGACCTGCCCTGCCGCTGGGAGAATGGCCTGCTGTCCTTTACGCTGCCGGAACTCGTCATGGCGCAAATCATCGCCGTCGAATACTGAGCAGCAAGGCCCGCGGGCAACCGCCGGAAAACCTAATTGGTTTTTGCGA
>JAAZKQ010000739.1 GCA_012799755.1 Lentisphaerota bacterium
CCGCCGCTATTTCGCCGCCTATCAGCGCCTGCGCGCGGCCATGCCGGGCTGATGAAGCAGCGCAGAGCGAAAGCGTGGGCGCTTCCGATGTGCTGTTGAATATCCCGCATCTGGAGCGCCAGCAGATACGGGTACAAGCCGGCAGAGGCAACCAAATTCGGTTGCTTTGCGGGATACAAGCCTGCGTGGAGTGACTTTCGGGAGATTTGAGGACTACTTTCCGTTTGGCGGGGTGATGGTGAGGGCGGGGGCACTGTGGCGATGTCCGTCGCGGTCAATGACGGTGAGAGTGAGTTGCGCGGGCACGGTGGCGTCAATGGGCAGGATAAATTCGGCCGGCCAGAAATCACGGGTGCAGGATTTGCTGACGCCGTTTTGTTCGAGGCGCAGCTCTGCCCGGTCGGCCTTGTCGCCCTGATGATCGCTGTAGATATGGGCAAAAGCGCGGTCGGGGCCGAAGCCCAGCCAGTTGGCGCGGACCGTGCCGGCCAGGCCGTCCGTGCTGATCTCGGCGCTATAGCCTTTGGCCGCATTAAGCAGGGGCGATTTTGCGCGCTGCCAGGACGCGGGTGGCTGCAAGCCTTGGAAGCGCAGAATGCACAATCCCTGCGGGGAGACGGTTACGCTGACTTGGCTGCCGCTGGTATTGAGGTTGCGTTCCGCGTCCTTGTTTTGCCTGGCGAAGACGGCCTGGACCTCGCCGGTGAACTGAGCCGGATTGAGGATGACGGTACTGGTGACGGCGGCGTTGCTGGTGTTGCAGAGGAAGATATAGACGCTGTCGTCGTCATAGCCGGCGAGCCAGTTGAGTTCGGGACTGGCGACGCTGACGCCTTGGCGGGGGAGCCACGGCCAGACGCCCTGGCGGTTGAAGACCCGGCCTGGCTGGTGTCCGAAGAGGCGATTGTCGAACCACACATAGCCGCATTGACGGCCGGCGGGGAAGGCGATGGCGCCGGCGGAGCGCACTTCGAGATCGGTGACGAGATAGTCGGCCACCATCATGAGGAAGCAGGGAATGTGGTGCCAGTAGATGCCGGAGATATCGGGGCCGCGCAGGGGATAGTCGGTGCGGCTGGTGATGTCGGTGAAGTCCGTGCGGTAGTAGCCCGGGTAATTTCCCCAGCGGCCGAGCACGGCGTTGTGCGCGGCGGTGGTGAAGAGCGGTTCCGACGTCAGCGCGTCAAGACGGAGTAGATGCGGCGCCCAGTTGGCCATGATGATATGCGCGCAGCTGCCTTGGCTGCGACGGTAGGTCGTCGGTTGCTCAATGCCCAGGCCGACTACGCTTGGCAGCCAGGCGGGGACCTCTTTTTCCGGCACGCTGAGATAAAGCAGCTCCTCGCTGGTAGTGGGATGCTCGCCGGTGAATTCATTTGGCCAGCCAAGGAGGAACAGCTTGTCGCCCTTCAGCCAGACCCAGCCGTTGGTGCGGGTGCGATTGCCTTGGTGGATGGTCATCATGCCGGGCTGGACGACGGGCCAGGTGTAGAGTCCGACGACCATGCGCCGGGCAATCTCATTGGCCATCCGGGCCAGTTCCCGGTCGCCCGTGGCCTCGGCGACGCCCAGCAGTCCGCGCCAGTTGCCGGTGTGGGTCACCTGGAAGAAATGCACCGGGTTGATCTCGCGATGCTGGTTTTGCAGGTAGCTCCGGGCATAGTTGAGCGCTTCCTGTCGGGCAAGATCAAGGTAACGCTGTTCGCCGGTGGCCTGGTAAGCGCCGAGGGCGTCGTCCATGGCATGGACGCTGCTGCGCTGAGGCGTGCCGTCTTCCGTGAAGGCCAGGTCGCGGAATTGCGGAGTGTAGCCGCCGGTCAGCTGCCAGGCCGAAAGGCGCACGGCCGCGCCGTATGCGCGGGTCGCTTGGCCCAGGGTGAAGCGACCGTAGCGCCCGGGTGCAGCGGGGACGGCGCCGACATGTTGGCTGGGGCGCGAGAGGAGGAAGGCCAGTGCGGGCGCGGCGCGGCGAGCGAGGAGGTCGTCGTCTCGGGTGAGCATGGCGGCCATGACCAGCGCCAGCGGCGCGGCATGGGTGACGGTGTTTTTCGATTCGATGTTCCAAAAGCCCAACTGCGCGGGCGCCCAGCCGGAAGCATCGTCATCGGCCATGAGGGAGATCGTGTTGAGCAGCACGTCTGTAAGGCTGTTGCCATGATTTTGGCGGTAGTCGCGCAAGTTGCAGAGCGTACTGCTGAGAGACCGATAGGTCTCGAACCAATCATCTGCGCGGGCGATGAGATGAGCGCTGGCGCTGATGCTGTCGCCGGCTTTGCGGGCGCTGCCACCGGCGCCGGGGATGAGCAGCCAGGCGGCGGGTTGGGCGTGGCCGTCGCTGTTGACGAGCTGGAAGCCGGCTTCGAAGTCCAGGCAGTCAGGCCAGGTCGTCGGCAGGTCTGCCGGGGCGATGGCGATGCCGGCGCAGCGGGGCCCGGCGCTTTGCACGGTGGCCATGGGCGTTGCCGTCAATTCTGTCGGTATGAGTTCGGGACCGGCCGGCAGGCGGCGGTAGGCATGCAGAAAAGGACAGCTGATTTCCTCAACCTGCTTGCGGGGGACGGGCGCTGTCGCCGCATAGCGCAGACCGTAGACGCCATCAGCGTTTGGCGTGAAAGTCAGTGTCAAGCGCGGAAAGAGCTCGCCGGGGGCGAGTTCCCAGCGGGCGTTGATGCCGGCAGCGGCGTTCTCAGCTTGCAGTTCGACGGCGTTGGCGACTTGTCGGCAGGTCTTGGGCAGAAGTCGCAGCATATTGCCGCACTCCTCGGGGTTGCCAATGGTGGTGGCCAGCCTGGTGTCGTAACTGACGCCGCGGTGGCTGACCTTGACGTCACGGGGGTCGAGAAGCCAGTTGACCAGAATGCCGGCGCGGCGATCGGCGATTGTGAGTTCGTCATGTGCCTTGAGGACATCGTAGCATTCAAGGCGCGGGGCGATGACAGTCGTCATGTCGCCGTTGTTACTGCGGCTGTCAACGCGGAGCATGACGACGTCCCGGCCGTCAAGGCTGCCGGCGCTGAAGACCATGCTGATGGCGTCATTTTCCAAGCGCGCCAGCACGCGTCCGCTGTCTTGCGCCTGTAGCCGCGTTGCGTCAGTGCTTGGGCGGGTGGTGGCTGCGAGTTCGTCGGGGCTGGCTGCGGGCACGATCTTCGCGTCGGCGATTTCGTCTTGGGAGCGTGGGAGGGTGGCGCCGGCGGGGACCAAGGCGATCGCATCGGCGCGGCTCCAGGGTGTGATGCGTTGCAGGGCGATGATGGCCGGTCCCGCCTCAAGCTCGAAGCTGCCGCCGTCTTCCCATTGCCAGGACGGCGCCTGAGGCTTGCCGACGGCATGGGCGCCGAATTCGCGCTGACTGCGTTGGCCGTTGATTTCAACGACGAAGCGACGTATACCCGGGCGATCTTGGGGAAAGTCGCGGCTGCGTACCCACAGCTGCCAGTTGCCGGCTTGTGGTATGCTGATGAAGCCTACGGCCGGGCGGATGGCGTCTTCATTGGGCGTCAACAGAAAACTGTGCCCCAGTGCGCCGTCCTCGCCGACCTTGGTCCAATCGCCGGCATAGGGTAGGTCTTCCGCTTGGAAAAAGATGGCTTGAGGTTGAGCGGCGGCGAACAAAGACAAGGTGAGGCAGAGGATGGTGAGGCGCATGTGGACACTCCTTGGGAGAATGAAAAGGGTGGGACGCAGAAACCTGGGCGGTACAATGCTTCACTACAATACTCGCGCAGGCGGCGTTGGCAACATGACTCGCGTGGGCGGCACATAGCCCCGCAAACGAAAACCCCAAGCACACGCAGGCGCCAACCGTGCTGTGGGCTTGCAGCCCGCAGCGGCACATGACCTCGC
>JAAZKQ010000740.1 GCA_012799755.1 Lentisphaerota bacterium
AGGAATTGATGGCCGCGGGAGTCATCGGTTGTCTGGCGGTGGGGCATAAACATTGTGATGTCAGCAGGGAGGCCTGCCAACAGATTCGCGGGCTTGATCCGGACAAGGCCCAGGGCGGCCCGCCGGCGCTGGTGATCATGCGGCAAGGCCCGCAGGGCTGGCAGCGGCAGGACATTGCCTGCCCGCTGGCTGATCCACGGCTGTGGCCGGAGGCCGAGCGCCGCGAATGGCTGGCGAACCTGGGCATATCGGCGATGCGGCAGACCATGGCGGGCTTGGCTGATGCTTGCGCGGAGGGCGTTGCCGCCGTGGAACTGCGTTACGACGCCACGCGCGGCATCGCGGACAGCGAATTGCTGCCGGCTTTGGCGGCCTGGCGTGAGGCCGGCGGGCGTTGCCTGTCCATGCATTGCCCGAGTATCGCTTGGGTTGGCGGCGCGGTGACAGGGGCGGCGGAACTGCGTGCCTGCGTGGAGTACAGCTGCCGCTTGGGAGTGGACCGTGTGACGCTGCATGTGCCGGGGGTGACTGTGCAGGAATTGCAGCGCGACGCCGAGACCCGTGAGGCGTTGTTGGCCGCGACCTGCGATTGCCTGCGGCCGCTGGTGGACGCGGGGATTGCCATCGGCATCGAAAACATGCACATGCGCAGCGGGGAGAAGGTCGGCAACAAGCGTGGTTTCGGTTATACTCCTCGCGAGTGCCAGGAGTGGATTAGTGCCTTGCGCGGCCGGCTCGGCGAGGAAGCGGTGGCGTTTCATCTGGATATTGGTCATGCGCGCAACAATAGCTGGTATGCAAGTCTCTACAATATCAGCGAGTGGTATGCGGAAATGGGCTCCTGGCTCAACGGTTGTCACCTGCATCAATACAGCTTGGTGGATGGCCGTTATGGCAACCACTATCCCTTGCACGAGCTCTTCGGCGGCTTCATCTCACTCGCGTCCTTATTCATGTCCTGGCAGATTGGGCAGTGTCGTCGGGTGCCGATGTTTCTTGAAATCCGCCACGAAGCGTCCATTGTGAGCTATCGGGCCTTGCGTTCGGCATTAGGGCTGGCGCCATAGAGAAGAAGCCGGGCGCCGGTCAAAACACCCCATGGGAGAGCAGCATGTCACCTGTCAAACAACCCTGTCTGAGTATGATGGCCTTGGTTTGTGCCGCCGCCTTGCAGGCGCAGCATACTGTCGTGGAGCAATTTCCGCTTGCTGATTTCAGCGCCGAGCAGTCCAGCCGCTGGTCCGATCGGGTCAGCGTGATACAGGACGCCGCCATGGGCGCGGTTGGGCGCTGGACGGTGCCGGCCAATGCGAAGGCTCATGCCTCGACACTGTCGCTCGGCGACTGGGCACCGGAATGTGACGAATGGGATGAATTGCGCTTCGAGTACAAGCTCAGCGAGGTCCCTGTCTGGTTTGGGGTAAAAGTCACCGACTACCCATTGGCTGACGGCATGCAGGCGACCTGGCAGCTGGAGGTGCCGCGCAATGCCGCCGGGCAGTGGCAGCAGGCCAGCGTGCGTTTGCATGCGCCGAGGTGGCTCTGGGGCGAGAAACCGTCGAAAGAGCGGCGGGCCGTTGATTTTCGGATGCAGAACAACGCCGGACACGAGGTTGAAGTGTGCATTGCCCGTCCGCGCCTGGTGCGTAGCAAAGTCCGTCTGGCCGGTGCGCCGGAGTTGACTTGGGAAGCGAGTGGTCGTACTGGGCGGCTGGCTTTCACTGTTGTCAATCGCTCGCAGGACAGTTTGGCTTTGCAGCTGCGCCTGAGTGCGAGCGATAAGCGCATTATGTTGGCGCCGGCGGCGGCCGACTTGAGTTTGGCGCCCGGGCAACAGCAGGAGATTAATGCCGGTCTGTCTTGTCGCGAGGTGATAGAGCCGTTGACGCTGTTCCAGGTGGAACTGGCTTTGCTGGCGCCGGGTGCGGCGGCGGCGCAAAGCGAGGCGCCGGATGACGATTTGCTGGCGCTGCGGGAAACCTTGGCGGTTACCACGCCCTTTGGGGAGATTCCCGTGCCCTGCCTGTTGTTTACATCAAAGCAGCTGCCGGCCTTGCGTGCCCGCGTTGCTCCCGGTGGGGTTGCGCACCGCTGGTGGCAGAGCTTGCAGAAGAAGGCCGATGGGTGGCTGGAGCGCAAGCCGGAATATCCGCCGCGTGGCGCGCAGTGGTGGCATTGGTACAGTTGCAAGACCTGCGGTGTTGGTCTCAAGACGGCTTCGCCGACGCGCCATGTCTGTCCGCAATGCAAAGCCGAGTACAGTGGCTGGCCCTATGACGATGTGGTGCTCAGCCGCGATCACGACGAACTGGCTCACAGCGTGCGTGATCTGGGTATTGTCTACCAGGTCACCGGTGACCGCCGCTATGCCGAAAAGGCGCACGAGATATTGCATGGCTACGCCGAACGCTATCTGAACTATCCTCTGCACAATATCCATGGCAAGCCCAACAAGGGTGGCGGTCGTGTCCATCCGCAGACACTTGACGAAGCGATCTGGCTCATCTCCATGGCGCAGGGCTTTGACGCGATCAAGGACATTCTGAGCGCTGCTGAGATTGAGTTCCTGGCCGGCAAGATGCTGTTGCCGGCGGCGGAGATGATCAAGGATCACCAGTGGGGCATTCACAACATCTGCTGCTGGCATGCCAGCGCCTACGGGCTGGTTGGCATCACTCTTGGCGACCAACAGCTGCTGGGGGCGGCGATCAACGGCCCAATGGGTTTCCGCGCCCAAGTGGACAAAGGAATAACCGAGGATGGTCCCTGGTACGAGGGCGCTTGGGGCTACCATTTTTACACCATGTCAGCGTTGGAGCCCTTGGCCATTGCCGCCAACAATCTCGGCATCAACGTACATAGCCAACGCTACAAGGGCATGTATGACGCGCCGCTGAAATTTCTTGCTCCGAGCTACCAGTTGCCGGCTTTTCACGACAGCGGTCGGGTGGGCTTTTCACCTCGCGGTGTGAGCGCACGCTACGAGACGGCCTATTCATGGTGGAATGATCCGCTGCATGGCTGGGTGGCCGCCGGTGGCAATCGTCAGAATATGTATGCGGCGCTGTGGGGCAGTGACGAGATTGACGCTGGTCGGGTTGAGTTCAAGTCCGGGGCCTATGACGCCGCCGGGGTGGTGGTGATGCGTTCCCAGTCGCCGCTGGTTCCGGCGGGCGACATTCCCGGCAATTTTATTGCCCTGGACTATGGCGAGCATGGCGGCGGCCATGGTCATCCCGACAAGTTGAACATCGTCATCTGGGGGCGTGGCGAGCTCCTGGCCGAAGACCCTGGTTGCATCGCCTATGGCAATCCAGCTCATCAGGGCTGGTATCGGCAGACTCTGAGTCACAACACCCTGGTGGTGGATGGTGTCAGCCAGCGGGAAGCGACCGGCAAGCTCCTGGCTTTCGCCAGCGCCGGCAATGCCACGTTGTGCTCGGTGACCGCCGGCACTATCTACAGCGGCGTTGAGGCCGGGCGCGTGCTGGCGTTGGTTGACGATATGATTCTCGATATGCTTTGGGCGCGTTCAGACAAGGAGCATCAGTACGAGTGGTGCTTCCACTCGCGCGGCGTCCTTGCGCTGGACGCTGCCGGCGAGGCTGCTGAGGCGCCGGCGGGCGACGGCTACAAGTGGGTGCCGGCATGGCGTCGGCGCGGACACGATGGCGCCTGGCGGGCCGAGTGGCAGCACAATGATGTCGTGCTGCGGCTCTGGCAGCGCTCAGCTGCGGGCGAGCTCTGGGATGGCGTCGGCATGGGCAATCCCCCGACCGTGAAGCCGCCGCTGGTGTTCAATCGCGTGCGTGCATCCGAGGCGCTTTTTGCCAGCGTCATGGTCATTGCCGGCAAGGACGAAGCGCCGCTCGCCGGTGAAATCCTTGACCAAGGCATGGATGCAGCCGGCAACTGCCGGCTGCGGGCGCGTTGCGCCGACAAGCTCTACCTGTTGCTGGCCAGCCAATCCGGCGATTTGCGCTACGGCGATCTGAGTCTGAAGGGCCAAGTCGCGCTGCTGGTTGGCGACGACGCGGGCGGCGCCGCGCCCACCTGGCAGACCATTCTGGTGAAATAAGGGATAGCTATCATGACATCAGCGACAACGTTTAGCATGGCGGGGGGCAGCAAGAGTGCTGCTGGTCATCACGCCGGCGCGACGCCGACTTGGGAACTCAGCAATGAGCAAGTGTCTTTCCGAGTTGACCAACGTGGCCAAGCGCTGACCTTGGGCAATCGGGACCGGGGCGTCAACTACCTGCGGCCGCGTGCGTTGTGGCGTCTGATCCTATCTGATGGCGTGTGCTTGGAACGCGAGGGCGTTCCTGATGACGAGCAGGTCGAGGTCAGCTGCGCAGGCGGCGTGCTTAGGGTGTATTCGCCCGTCACGCGCATGTTGGATAGCGACGAACGCCTGCCATTGGCCGTCACTGCAGAATTCAGCCTTAATGGCGAAGATATGCATGCGGCGTTGCGTATTGACCACCAGGCCGCCGGGGTGGTGCTTCGCGAAGTGCATTTTCCCATCCTGGCCATTGCCGACGAGGCGCTTGGCGCGGTGATCACGACCAATCGCGGCGGCGAGTACCACCGCGATGTGAAAGCGTGGGTGCGGCGTTTTCACACAGGCTATGTCGGTTCTGACCAGAAGTACATTCGCGATATTGGTGGCTATCCTGCCGCGACGAATGCCATGAACTGCCTGGCCATTGATCGCGGGCATGAGGGCCTGTATTGCGGTATACACGATCCGGAATTCAAGACCACCTTGCATATTCTGGAGCTCGAATACGGCCAATTCAATATGCTGATGGCGCGCTGTCCTTTCCTGCCCGCTGGCGAGACATACCATGACGGCGACATCGTCTTGTCCCCTTATCGTGGGCCGTGGACGACTGCGGCGACCAAATACCGCCGCTGGGCGGACACGTGGTTCCGCCCGCCGACGGATGTGCCGTCTTTCATCCGCGACATGTCCGGCTGGCAACGGCTGATCATGCGCACGCAGTATGGCAAGCTGTTGTTCCGCTATACCGACCTGATGAGCATGTACGAGGCTGGAGCGAGCGCGGGCATACATACCCTGCTTCTTTTTGGCTGGCATGTTCACGGCATGGATAATGGCTATCCCGACTATCGTTTTGACGACGCGCAGGGCGGTCGTGATGTTCTGAAGCGTGAAATCCAGCTTGTGCAGCAGCGCGGTGGCAGGGTCATTCTCTACTTCAATGGCCAGCTCATTGATATGCAATCCGATTACTACCGCACGACCGGCCATCGTTTGGCGACGAAGCTGACCAACGGCGAGGTCGAGACGCAGCAGTATAATTTCAGTGGTCCGGGCGCCTATATCCGCAAATTCGGCAACCGTATTTTTACCACGGCTTGCCCGTCATCGGCGGAGTGGCTGGAAGTTCTGAAGGGCTTTGCCGATCTGGTCATAGACTTGGGCTGCGATGCCGTCTTTTTCGATCAGCTCGGCCATGCCTCCTATCCCTGCTGTGATCCCAATCATGGGCACAGCGTGCCCTTCCATGGGGTGATGCTGGCCAAGCGGCACATGCTTGAAGAACTGCGGCGCTATGTGAAGGCGCAGCGGCCTGATATGGGCATCGGCATTGAATGCATATCTGATGTCACGGCGATGACGACCGACTTCATTCACATCTTCGGCAATATCGCGCACACGGACGTCCAATGGCAAGGGACCGGCCGCAAACCCACTGGCATGTCTTTCCAGGATTTCTACCGCTACGCGTTCCCGGAGGTCATCCTCTCGAACCGGGAAATACGCGATGACACCGACATCGAGCGCCGGGTGAATATGATGTTGCTTAAGGGCTGCCGCAGCGATGTGGAGGTCTTCCGTTGCCAGGCGACGATCACCGCCGCGCCTCATTACCGCGACTACCTCGCGCGCGCCAATGCCCTGCGGGAGAAGTTTGCCGATCTGCTTTATCGCGGCCGTTATGTGGCTGACACCTATTCGCATTGTCTTGATAACGCGGAGTTTTTCCAGGCGGCTTTCGTACTTGATGAGCGCCTGGCCTTGATGGTCAGCCAGAGTCACCTGCCGCTATGCCTGGGGACGTTGCGCGTTCCGAGGGCCAAGCTGCTCCGTTACGACTCGGTTTCCGGTGATGTGGTGGTTCTTGACCATGGCGATAGCCAAGCCATTCGGGTGCCTCAGCATGGCCTTGTCGTTCTGGAATACCGCTTGCATAGCGACTGATGATTGCGGCTGAGCCGCCATGGCTATGAACCATAGCGAAAGGGCAACCATGAAAAAATCTTTGCTGACCTTGCTGTTCATTGGGGCGCTGTCGGCTTCGGCGCAGCAAGCGACCATCTCCATGTTTGTGGAGGCGGAAAATCTCAAGCCGGATGAGCCAAAAGGGGAGTTCGTTGACAGGCAGGTGCCCATGGAGCAGGTGGCGCCGGACATCTTGCGGGTGACAGTGCCCATCCAGGACATTCCCGCGCGCGCCGAATGGCTGAAGATCACGCCGGAATTTGCCAAGGCGAAAGTGGGCGACGCCGGCTACTGGGTGATTGGCCGGGGCATCCTCGGTGAGTTCATTCCGGGTGACAAGGACTACTTCGAGTCCGATCTGATGATACCCATCTACGGCATGAAGACGCCGACGACGGCCTATGTGGCCATTGTGCGGGGCATGCGCTTTGAATCTGCGGTGCAGGTCTGGCGGGAAAATGGCGTGTATACGCAGATGCTCAAGTATTATCTCAAACGCCTGCAACGCCCGCCTTACGAGGACATCGTGGTGGACTTCATCATGCTGACGGGTGAGGACGCGAACTACTCGGGCATGGGGCGGCGCTACCGGCAGTTCCAGCTGGAGCGCGGTGCCGTCAAGCCCATACCGGAGCGCATTGCCGGCGGTGAATCGCCCTATTTGGACTACCTCTGCGATGCCATGCCGCTACGCATGACCCACGCCATCAAACAATACAGCAAGGAGCGCATTGACTACACCGCCGAAACCGAAAAGCCGTTGCGGGTGATCACGGATTTCCCAACGGCGCGCCGGCTGCTGACGACGCTCAAGGAGGCCGGGGTGGACAAGGCGGCGGTCTGCGTTGCCGGCTGGCAGA
Organism: Lentisphaerota bacterium; assembly: GCA_012799755.1. Classification (GTDB taxonomy): domain Bacteria; phylum Verrucomicrobiota; class Lentisphaeria; order Oligosphaerales; family Oligosphaeraceae; genus Oligosphaera. The sequence goes on from JAAZKQ010000740.1 coordinate 7,114, forward strand.
CCGGCGGTTATGATGGCCGCTGCCCGGCGAGCTTCCCCGTGCCCGAAGAACTCGGCGGGGAAGAGGCCCTGAAAGCATACGTGAATTTTGTGCAGAAGGACCTCGGCTATGTCTGCGACGGTCACTCCAATTACACAGACTGTTTCACGGTGTCGCCCATGTGGAGCGAAGACATTGTTTGCAAGAGTCCCGCGGGCAAGCTCAATACCAATGGCGTGTGGGCCGGCGGCAACGCTCATAACCTCTGTGCGCGCAATGCCTGGGAGACCTTCTATCGCGATGAAATCAAGCGCATTGCCGACCTGGGTTTCCGCGGCGCGCATTACATTGACGTCTTTTCGGCGGTGACGCCATACTCCTGCTACGATCCCAAGCATCCGGCGACTCATAAAGAGGCCGGCGAATACCAGCGGCTCATGCTGCAGGAGGCCCGCAAATACATGCAGGGCGTCGCCTCGGAATGTGGCTGGGATCACGTCATCGGCGAGCTGGATTACATCAATTACACATCGCGACACATGCTGACCTACTACAAGAATGATCGCATGCACGCGATGGTCAAAAGCGTCGTACCTTTATGGGAAATCGTCTATCACGGCATCGTCTTGTACAATCCCGACAAACTTACGCAGGGCCGGCTTGACGCCGTCAATGCCCTGCGGCTGGTCGAATTCGGTGGCCGGCCCATTTTCTATGGGGTGAACGAAAAGAACATCCCGGTGATTGCCAAGGCCTACGAGGACTTCAAGCCCCTGCGGCATTTGCAGCGCGTCTTCATGCAGTCCCACGAGATGATCAGCGAGAAGGTCGCCAAGGTGACCTACGCTGACGGCACGATCATCGTCTGCAACTACGGTGACGAGCCTTATGACTACGAGGGCAAGAGCGTCGCTCCGCTGGCCTATTTGATGCTGAAATAGGCGTTGGGGGTGGACGTAGGGGACGCGGGGTGGGCGAGACGCCTGCTGTTGCGCGGAATCATGTCACGCTGCGGGCTGCAAGCCCGCAGCACGGCTGTGTGGCGGTGCGCTTGGTTTTGCGCTTGCTCAGAGTAGCGGGATGTTGTGTTTTTGGCAGGCTGCGATCATGTCATCCGGCCAGATGCTGGCCTGGATTTCGCCGATGTGGGCTTTTTGCAGGAGGAGCATGCAAAGCCGCGATTGGCCGATACCGCCGCCGATGGACAGGGGCATCTTATCTTCCATCAAGGACTTATGGAAGAGCAGGTTCAGGCGGTCAGTGGCGTCGCGCATCTCCAGTTGCTTGAGCATGGCGGCCTTGTCAACGCGGATGCCCATGGACGACAGTTCATAAGAACGGTTGAGGATGGAGTTGAAGACGACAATATCGCCGTTGAGACCGTGGCGGCCATTTCCGGTAGGTGTTGACCAGTCGTCGTAATCGGGCGCGCGGCCGTCGTGGGGTTGTCCGCTCATGGGCAGCGGGTGGCCGATACCGATGATGAAGATGGCGCCATAGTCCTTGGCGGCCTTGTCTTCGCGTTCACGGGGCGTGAGATTCGGGTACTGTTTTTCCAAGTCTTCCGTGTACAGGAAGGTGATTTCCTTCGGCAGGGAGGGCTGCAAGACGGGAAATTCGTTGGCGATGTATTTTTCCGTACGGCGGATGGCGTAGAAGATGTGTCGTACCGTATCCTTGAGGAATTCCAGGTTACGGTCCTCGGCGGTAATGACTTTTTCCCAGTCCCACTGGTCAACGTAGAGGGAGTGGAGGTTGTCCAGCTCTTCGTCGGGGCGGATGGCATTCATGTCGGTGTAGATGCCGCCGTGGACGGGGATATCGAGGCGGGCCAGTTCCATGCGCTTCCACTTGGCCAGAGAGTGTACAATCTGGGCGCGGACGTCGCCCATATCCTTCATGGGGAACTCAACGGGCCGTTCGGTGCCGGTGAGGTCGTCATTGATGCCGGTGCCGGCACGAACGAAGAGCGGCGCGGTGGCGCGTTGCAAGTCGAGCTCAAAAGCGAGGTTGTTTTGGAAGTCGTCCTTGATCTTGCGGATGGCTTTTTCCGTGGTGAGTGCGTCAAGTTTGGGCTTGTAGCCCTTGGGAATATAGAGACTGGACATGGGGTAAAATCCTTTCCTATCGTCATTATAGAAGTCCAAAGCGTGCACATCAATGGCCTTGTTGCCGGCCATTGTTGTCAACAGGTAAGCGGTCACCCATTGATACGGTCATGCCGGTGGTCATTTTCTGCTGTGGTGCCTTTACAAGGCACTGCCTCTTGGGGTGCCCGCCACCCCGGCCTGAAGGCCGGGGTTAAGCATGGTTAGGCGCCCACGGCGCCAAGTTGTCCATTTGCTGACATCCTGGTCCACAATATCAACGAGTGACCGGTTACGTCAACAGGGCGTCAATTATTTGTCATCGGCTGTTCCTTTCGGAGGGTAACGCGCGGGCATATTGGGGCATGGTCTGGTCAGCGAGGTTTGGGGCGCTGGGCGTCACAGCAGCCAGGCGCCGGCGTCGGCGTCGGTAGGCATGCGCCAGTCACCGCGCGGCGAGAGGGCGATGCTGCCGATCTTTGGACCGTCGGGCATGGCATTGCGTTTGAACTGCTGCGAGAAGAAGCGCTTGAGGAAGGTTGCCAAGGTTTCTCGGATGAGCTTGGGCTCATAGCAGTCGGCGAAAGTCTGGTATGCCCATTCCAGCAGATCAGCGGGTCGCTCGCCGTACTTGAGGAAGTAATAGAGGAAGAAATCATGCAGTTCATAGCAGCCGAGGAGCTCTTCGGTATGTTGTGTTCCGGGCAGCAGCTCCGGCGAGACCGGCGTGGCATTGACATCCCGCAGCAAGCGCGCCAAGTCGTCATCGGCGCCGGCGGCGTAGAATTCCAGCAAGTGGCGCACGAGGGTCTTGGGTACGCCGCAGTTGACGTTGTACATGGACATGTGGTCGGCGTTGAAGGTGTTCCAGCCCAAGGCGATTTCAGAGAGGTCGCCGGTGCCGATGACGATGCCGCCGACCGCGTTGGCGACGTCCATCAGTATTTGGGTGCGCTCGCGGGCCTGGCTGTTTTCGTAGACTACATTGAGATTTTTGGGGTCGTGACCAATATCCTGGAAATGGCCGTGGACGGCCTTGGTGATATCAATCGTGCGTAGTTCGGCACCGATTTTTTTGGCGATGGCGACGGCATTGTTTTTGGTGCGGCTGCTGGTGCCCATGCCGGGCATGGTGATGGCGCAGATGCTTTTGCGGGGCAGTTTGAGCATGTCGCAGGCTTGGGCGGCGACAAGGATGGCCAGAGTTGAGTCCAATCCGCCGGACAGACCGATTACCAGGCGTTTGGCGCGGGTGTGCTCCAGGCGCTTGGCCAGGCCGCTTGCCTGGATACTGAAGATTTCCCGGCAGTGGCGTTCGCGGTCGGCACTGTCGCTGGGGACAAAGGGCTGTTTGGGCAACACGCGGTATCGCGTGTCGGGTGCGACAGGTAGTGCGGGCAGGGCTATGCGACGGACCGGCGTGCTGGGGCAGTCATTGAAGATCGTCCAAGCGCGACGCAGACTATCAAGCCAGCGTGGAACGACATCCGCGTAGATGATAGTGCCTTCGCGCTCGAAACGCTGATTTTCGGCATTGATGCGGCCATTTTCAGCGATGATGGCGTGTCCGCTGAAGACGAGATCGCTGGTGGATTCGTGAACGCCGGCGCCGGCAAGGGCGTAGACGGCGCAAAGCCGGGCGCTTTGGCCGGCGACGAGCCGGCGGCGGTGGTCGGCTTTGCCGACCAGTTCAGGGCAGGCGGAAAGATTGAAGATGATCTGCGCGCCGTTGAGGGCGAGTTCGTTCGAGGGCGGGGTGACGGCACAGAGGTCCTCGCTGAGTTCGACGGCGAAGCGGCAGTCGTTGCCGACAGCGAAGACGAAGTCAGCGCCGATGGGCAGGTCGCAGCCATTGATTGTGATGCTGGCTGTTGGACATTCGCGGATAGAGCGGAATTGGCGTTTTTCGTAGAATTCACGGTGATTCGGCAAGTAAGTCTTGCCGACCAGAGCGAGGAGTTCGCCGTCGTGGATGACGGCGGCGCAGTTGAAGAGGCGTGTGGCGTAGAGGATGGGCACGCCGACAATCAGTGCTGCGGGTTGCCCGCTGGTGGCATCCTGGATTTTTTGCAGGGCGGCGAGGGCGGCATCCAAGAGGGTATGTTGTTCGAAGAGATCGCCGCAGCTGTAGCCGGTGATGGCCAGTTCGGGGAAAAGCACGACGGCGGCGCCATGAGCCGCAGCCTCGCGATACTGCGCGATGATGCCATCGGCATTGGCGGCAGGATTGCCGACCTTGAGCGCCGGCACGGCGGCGGCGATGCGGTAAACTCCACGCATGGAATCACTCCTGGAAAGGCGTGCGAGCGAAGAAATCATCAAGCTTGTTGCTACGCAAGGGGCGGCAATGCCACAGCTGATGGTATTGACGCACGCTTTGGGACAAAACCATACTATACCCCTTTAAAGGGCAGTGGGAAAACAGGGGGTGGACAAGGTGGACAGGGTGGACAGGGTGGACGGGCGCTTGGTTTTTCGTTTGCGGGGTCATGTGACGCTGCGGGCTGATCGGTCTGATCTGTTTGATCAAAGCGTTCTGCCCGCAGGCAGCCCGGTTCCGTTAGTCATCAGGGTTCCAGGACGACATTTTCGGCGCGGAGGCGTGCTTGCAGTTCGTGGATATCAATCTGCGCCGGGGGCTTTCCTGATTGCACGGCGAGGGCGGCGGCGTTGCCGGCTGCCTGGCCCATGCCGAAGCAGGGCGGCATGACACGAATGGCGGAAAGGACTGCCCGGTCGCAGGAGACATTGCGGCCGGCGGCCAGGAGATTGTCAACGCCGGACGGGATAAGTATCCGGTAGGGGAGCGAGTATATGTGCTCCTGGGGCAGGTAGCGGCCGGTCAAACCGATGTGGACATCGCGGGAGTTGGAGCAAAGGAGGATGGTGTCGGGAAAGATGGTGCCATCAATGATGCTTTGCTCCGTCATCACGAAATCGCCCTTGATGCGGCGGGATTCGCGGATGCCGGGCGATGCCGCGGACTGGATCAAGCGGGCATTTTTCGCGCCGGGGACGTACTTCCGCAGGAAGCGGAGGATGGCGAAAATTTGTTTGCGGCCTTCCACTGCGGCCTGGGTGAGGCTTGCGGACGAGGTGCCATCAATTCCGGGCAGGCGGGTAATGTTGGCGCGCCAGGAGCCATCGCAACTCTTGTAGAGACCGAGGCGTCGGCGGGGGATGGGGTATTCGCCGTTGGCGACGGCGGCAGCGATTTCGCGCTCAAAACGCATGGACTCCCAACCTTGTTCATCGCAGCGCTGCTGCATGATGTCCTCGTCAATGCCATCCACGAGGAAGAAGAGGCCCGCCGCCTGCATTTCGCCGCTTGTCGGGTCGCCTTTTTCCATGGGGCAGCCCGCCAGGAAGGCGGCATCGCCGTCGCCGGTGCAGTCAATGACCATTTGGGGCTCCACGGCGATCAGTCCTTCCTTGGCGGCGAAGATGGCTTCGCTGATGCGCCGTTTGGACGCGTCGCGTTCCACGCCGATGAGTTGGGCGCCGTAGAGCAGTTCCACCTGGTGTTCGAGGCAGAGTTCTTCCGCCGCATATTTCAGCGCTTCGGAGGAAAAGGGGGTGAGATTGCGATGGCCATTGGGGTGCCAGGATGAATGACTGTCGCAGTGGGGAATCGTCATGGGATCAAGCGCCCCGCCGAGGGCGATCATCCGGTTGACGAGTTCCTCAAAAATTCCCCGGATCAGCTTGCGTTCGCCTTTGGGGTCCGTGCAGGTCATGAAGGGCCCGACCAGGCCGGAAACCGCTGTGCCGCCCAGGGAAAACTCCCGTTCAACCAGCAGGGTTTTGCAGCCACGCCTGGCTGCGCAGGCTGCGGCGGCGATTCCCGCCGTGCCGCCGCCGATGACCAGCACCTCGATTTGGCGACGGGAATGGATGGGCGCCTGAAAGAGTGTCGTCATCCCGTTTTTCTCCTTTGATCGAGCGGCGGTTCCGCGCGTGATGCCTACTCGGTTTGCTGGTGATAGAGACGGGCGTAGAAGCCATTGTGTTTGAGCAGCTCCTCGTGGGAGCCGAACTCCGTAACGCGTCCATCCTCGATGACGCAGATTTTATGGCAGCGCATGGCCATGGATACGCGCATGTAAACCATGATGGCGGTTTTGCCGACGAGAATTTTGGCGAGCGTCTCCTGGATTTTCTGCTCGGTATTGGCGTCGAGGGCGGAGGTACAGTCGTCAAGGATAAGTAGTTCGGGATTGGTGAGCAGTGCCCGAGCCAGTGAGAGACGTTGGCGCTGACCGCCGGAGAGACTGGTGCCTTTCTGACCGATCAGGGTCTCGTACTGGACTTTCATTTCGAGGATGAAGTCATGCATCTGCGCGGCCTTGGCGGCGTCCATGATCTGTTCGTTGGTGGCGTCGGGACGACCGTAGCAGATATTGTCCCGCATGGAGCCGCTGAATATCTGCGCTTCCTGGGGGACGATGCCGACGGCACGACGGAGGGTCAGCTGTTGGATCTTGTTGAGGGGAATATCGTCAATGAGGATTTCGCCGAAGGTCGGCTCATAGAGGCGGGACAGCAGGTGGAGGAGGGTGGTTTTACCACTGCCGCTGGGGCCCATGATGCAAAGCCACTTGCCGGCGGGAACGAAGAAGGAGACGTCTTTGATGACGCGCTCGGACAGTTCCTGAGTGCCGCCGGAAATGGCGTCGTCTTCGGTTTCCTTTTCGCTGCTGGGCGCCGGGTAGGCGAAGCTGACATTGCGGACTTCGATGCCTTTGCGCAGGGGGCAGGGGAAGGGCACGGCATCCGGCGCATCGGTGATTTCGAGCGGGCGGTCCAACACGCCGGTGACGCGGAGCAGGGCGATGCGCAGGCGTTGGAGGACGAAGCTGAGTTGGGTGAATTCCAGCACCGGTTGGAAGAGGGTCATGGTTGTGGAGTGAAGGAACATCATGCGGCCCAGTGACATGTCGCCGTCAAGGACCATCTTGCCGCCATAAAGGAAGATGGCGCAGCTGCTAAGGCTGGTGAGGACACCGGCTTGGCGGCCAAGGCCGGCGCTGATGCGCTGGGTGAGCAGCACGTCGCGCATGTAGCAGGCCGAGATGCGGTGGAAATTGAGGTATTCGCCCTTTTCGCGGGCGTAGGCTTGAATGGCCTTCATGCCGTCAATCTTCTGGGAGACCAAGCCGTAGAGGCAGGAGTTGGTATGGCGTAATTCTTGGTTGAGGCGACGGATGATGGGGCGTTTGCTGCGGTACATCCAAGCATAAATAGGCGTGATGGCGATGGCGATCAGGGCCATGCGCCACTCCTCATAGAGCAACACGGAGGTGCCGACGGTAATCATGGAGATACAGTGGGTCGCGCTCATGAAAAGGCCCATCATTTCGCCGCGTACCGAGTCCACGTCGGAGAGAATACGCGACAGGAGCCGCCCGGGGCTCATGGTTTGGTGGTAGGACATGGATAGCTCAAGAACTTTGCGGTGCATGTCCTCGCGGAGTTTTTCCGTAATACCTTGGGAGACAACGATCTGCTGGCGGGTGGAGAAGCGCGCCAGGAAGTTCAGGGTGATCTGGGTAAGCATATAGGCTACGGCGATGATGAAGAGACGGCGTCCGGCGCCCGGCGGGCGTTTGCTGGCGACGATGCCCATATCCATCTTTTTACCCATGCCGACGCTGGGCCGCGAGGTGGTGAATTTATTGCGGTCGGGTTCCCAGATACGGCGTTTGCCGTCGTCCCGACTGGTGTCGGCGGTGCGGATGACGAGGATGTTGTCAACTACGATTCGCGAATAGAAGGACATCAGGTAGACGGAGGTGGAGTTGATGGCCACCATGAGTATGCAGAGCAGAAGCGACCAGCGCTTGGGCCAGGCGTAGTCGCGGATGAAGCGCCAGTAGAGGGACCAGTCGCTGGCACCAGCATGCTGCCGTTCCACCCTGGGGGGGCGGAACGGATAGTTGCGATGGTGTTCAGTGGCTTTTTTGAAAAATCCCATGGCGTGGTGTTGCGTGGCGGACTATGCGTGTTCTTCGATGACGCCCTTGCCCATGTGCTTGGTGTATAGGTCGTGGTAGCGGCCGTTGG
>JAAZKQ010000741.1 GCA_012799755.1 Lentisphaerota bacterium
AGCGGCACACGACCCCGCAAACGAAACCCCAAGCACGCACATACGCCGAACGTATCGCGCGCTTGCAGCCCGCAGCGGCACACGGCCCCGCAAACGAAAACCCCAAGCGGCCTTTTCCCAGTCGCGCGGCGGGCTTCTGTCGAGTCTTTATATGCCTAAACATTTATTTTTATTTGCATATTACAAACGGAAGCGATTTTATTTGATTATTTTGCATTTTCGCCCTTGTCTCCCCGCCATCCTGGGCCTACTTTGTGTATCATCATCGCCATCGCTCCCATTTCGCAAGGACATTCACCATGGGCTTGGTCATTGAAAAAGCAGCGCGCATCCTGCGCCTAATCAGCGAGCACGAACCTTGCAGCTTGAAAGACTTGACGGCTGCCACCGGCCTGAACAAGTCCACGCTGTTTCTGAACCTGAAGTCCATGGTCGAAGTGGGATTCCTGAGCAAGAACGACGACAGCAGTTACAGTCTGGGGCCGGAGCTCTTCCGCCTCACCAGCAGGCGCCGCTATGCCGAACGCCTGCGGCTTTTTGCCCAGGACATTGCTGAGCAGCTGCAGCACGACGTTGACGAAGCGGCCAACGTCAACACCATTGACGGCATCCACTACACGCGCGTCGCCGCCAGCGACACCCTCCAGCCCGTGAAAGTGGATAACGATCTGCTCAATCAGACGCGCTTCTATCGCAGCGCCACGGGCCGGGTACTGCTGGCACAGGCTCAGCCGGAATTGCGTGAGCGCATTATCAGCGCGATTGGTCTGCCCAGCCGGGAAGACTGGCCGGGCATCGGCAGTCATGAACAACTCATCACCGCCCTGGACCGCATTCGCAGCGACGGCGTTGCCGACCGCGTCATCGCCGATGGCCAAGTCACCTATCTGGCGGCGCCCGTGCCCCGACCGGCCGATGCGCCACCAGTGGCCATCGGTATCTGTATGCCCAGCTTCCGTTTCAAAGATAAGCATCGTGTTCTGGTGCTGAAGAGCCTGCATGCAGCCGCGCGGCGGCTCGCGCTCATGCTGGCCGAAACCTGATTGAGCCGCACAAAACTGAAAGGCCGGGTCATGTCGAAAAAAGAAATGCTGAAAGCTCGTGAAGTTCCTGTGATCAAGGAAGTTGACGTCCTCGTCGTCGGTGGCGGCTACGCCGGTTTTGGCGCGGCCATGTGCGCCGCCCGCAATGGCGCCAACACCATGCTGGTGGAGCAGCAGTCCGCACTGGGCGGACTAGTGACCATGGGTTATGTCGCCCTCACCTTCAGTTACATTGAGGGCATCGCCTACGAACTTTTCCACATCCTCAAATCCATCAACGGCGCCAAGGGGCGTTTCGTTGACGTCGAAAAAACCAAGGTCGTCCTTGAGCAGATGCTGCTGAAGGAAAAGGTGCAGATCCTCTATAACACGACCGTCGTTGATGCCATTGTGGAAAACGACACCATCACCGGCGCCATCATCTTCAACAAAAGCGGCTTCCAGGCCATCAAGGCCAAACGCGTCGTTGACGCCTCCGGCGACGGCGATCTCGCGGCCTTCGCCGGCGTGCCCTACGAAGTCGGCTTCCCGGAAATGGACAACTACAACCAGGCGTCCTCGCTGGTCATGCATGTCGGCAATGTTGACATGGAAAAATACAACGCGCTGGGCGACACGGTCGCGTTCTGGGAAAACAAGATCAAGGAGGCCGTCGCCAACGGCGAGTATCCCTACATGATTGATCGCCGCATCAACTGGCTGGTGCGCATCCCCGGACGCGATCCCAAACACCAGGAACTCTATATCTGCTACGCCCACAGCCGCAATTGCCGATGCCTGGACGGCGAGGACATCACCCGCCAGCTCATCGAGCAGCGTCAGCAGTGCCAATGGACCATGGAGTTTTGCAAGAAGTACATCCCCGGTTTTGAAAATGCCTGGCTGATTGATTCCGCGCCCATGCTCGGCGTCCGCGACTCACGCCGCATCATGTGCGAATACAAACTCACTGCCGACGACCTCCTCAACGGCGCCCGCTTCGACGACGCTATTATGCGCGGCATGCACGCCTTCGATGCCCACCACCCCACCGACGTCGGGCACGTCAAACACGTCCTGCGCCCCAACGAAAAGGGCGAAATGGTCAAGCGTTACGTTGATCCCGGATTCTGGCGCGAAGTGCCATATCGCGCGCTCGTCACCCTCAAAATTGACAACCTGCTCGTCGCCGGCCGCAATTTCTCCGCCGACTTCATGGCCCAGAGCGGCAACCGCCTGGTTCTCGAATGTCTCAACATGGGCCAGGCCGCCGGTACCGCCGCCGCGTTGTCCATCAAGGACGGCGTCACCCCACGCGCCCTCGACGCCCAGAAACTGCGCCGTCGCCTGGTCGAAATGGGCATCAATCTCCTCGAACCGCCCAAATACGGCACCAACAACGCCAGCACCGCCGTCAAGGTCGCGCCCGAGGACATCCTCTACCCCGACCTCAATGTGCCGGGCCGCCAGTCCACCACCACCCTTGACCCCGCCAAGCGCGCCAAGTACGCCGTCAATGTCCACGCCTTGGAAGAGGAAGAGATGGAGAAGTACATGAAAAAGCATGGCGGCTACACCAACACCGGCGGCGACGTCGGCACCAACCTTGAATAAAACCGGCAGCGCGGCCAGCAGCCACGCATAACAACAAACACAACGGGAGTGAAGCGGCACAAACGCCCTTCACTCCCGTTGCCTTTTTTGTATGGACAATATGGACAGTATGGACTCTATGGACAGCAACAGTGCCTTTCATGGGCTTGCAGCCCGCAGCGGCACATGACCCCGCAAATGAAAA
>JAAZKQ010000742.1 GCA_012799755.1 Lentisphaerota bacterium
CCCGCCGCGGGTCCTTGTACAAGCCAATCTTTTCCACCGGTATGGGCTCAAAACCGATGGCGGCGACGGCTTCCGGATCCTTGAAACGCAGTTCGATAATCTGGCCTTGCTTGTCCCGATGGAGCTGGACGAAGTCCTTGTCGTCCTCACGGACAAGATTATCCTCAACTGTCTGCAAATGCAGCGTCTCTTTGTTCAGGGAATCCCATGGTCCGCCGCTGTGCACGTTGCGCGCGAAGACGTTGCGCTTGGGCACGCCGGGATCGTCGTCAAGCACATTCACCAGCTCGGGATAGGCCTTCGCCCAGATCTCGCCTTGATAGGGCATGGCATGTAATGCCTTGTGAATGGAGCTGTTCGTGTCGTCCGTGAACTTCTTCTGCCAGCCCATGCCACGATTGTCCAGATGGGCCGAGCGGTGCGAATCAATGAAGACATTGTTGAGCACCTTGTTGTCATCACCGCCGCCGATGAACACCGGCTTGTTGCAACGATAGAAGATATTGCCGAAGATGGTATGGCCGCAGTGCTGGTCGTCAAGATAGATGGTCATGCCGCCATAGCTGCTGGAGCCCATGATGTTATGCCAGAAATTATAGAGGAGGATATTGCCGCGCTGCGTCCAGTCGCGACCGACGTAGTAGGCGCCGGCGTCGCCGCTTTCATAAACGGCATTGTGCACTTCATTGAATTCCAACAGATGGTTGTTGCCCGGCGCGGACAAGGCCATGTGCGGGCCGTGATGCACTAAATTGTGCGCCATGCGGTTGCCGCAACCCGCCACCGTAATGCCGGTCTTATAGGTCCGCGCCCGCCGCGAATAGTCATGGACATGATTGTTCTCGACGTTGTTTTTGCCGTCCGTCAGGGTCTTGCGATCGCCGCCGCTGACGTAAATGCCGCCTTCACCGGTATCAAAGACATCACAGCCATAGACCTCATTGTGACTGCCGTTCATGCTGATGGCATTGAAAGCGGTGGCACGAATGGTACAACCCACGACCGCACAGCCGACCGCGTTGGCAAAATGAATCGCGCGCCCGCGCACACCATCAAATTCAATGCCCTCAAAGCGCAGGTAGGAACAATCCTTGGCACTGACCAGACCACTGGCAAGAGTCAATTCCGCCGTGCCGCCGGCGTAAGGCGGAATGAAGTAGATCAGACCGGCCTCGCGATCAAGGTAGTACTCGCCGGGGTTTTCCAGCTCCGAAAGCAGATTCAGAGCGTAGCAACGCACCCGCCCGGGGCTGATCTTGTCCGCGTAGGGCTTGTACTGGACGGCGCGCCGCAGACGCTCATTGCCCGGGTCCAAGCCCGCGATAGGCTCGTAGGACTCCGCCCAATCAACATGCCAATAAGAAAAAATCCACGGGTCTTTTTCATTGACCCAGCGAGCCATGCGGCCCTCGCTGTTAATCGTCACCCACTCGTTCTTTTCATCCACCACGTCCACGCCGAGCCAGTCGCTTTTGGGCCAGCGAGACAGTGACATGGGAACACGGTCGTAAAGCAGTTCGGCTTCAGCAAGCTGGCTGATCTTGCCAAAACCCCTGGGCGTCAACCGGCCGTAATCCGTGATGTCCTGCTCCTGCAAGTCTGCCACCAGCACCTGTTTGCGCGCCGCCTCCGGCAGCTGCGCCAGCACGGCTTTGTCCGTGACCTTCTGCCAGCCCGTGACGGGCACCGCGCCCGTAAAACGCACACGAGCACCCTTGGCAGCGCGGTAGATGACAGGCGCCTCCTCACTGTCACCACCATCGCGTTTTTCAAACAGTGCCGGCTCCGTGAAGCGATAGGTTCCTTCGGCAAATTCAATCACAATCGGGCCGCTCATAATAACGCGGCTTTTGCGCAGATAATCCCGTGCGCCGGCCAAACTTGCCATGGGCTGGTGCTTCATGCCGAGACGACCGTCATCGCCATGTGGTGCGACGTAAATCGCCGGCGGGACATCAAACGAGGACTTTTCAACATTCCGGCTGCTTTGGCAGCCACACAGGCCCGCCAGAGCCATAGTCACAAACAGGGCTTTTTTCATAGCTGGTCAATCCTCCGATGTAAAGATGCTGTTATGCGCTCAGGATGCTGATCCGTGTGAAAAACAAAATCATGGCGTCAACTCGATGAAGCCGACGCGTTCGCCGTAGGCACTGGGTCGAAAAAGGAATGGATGGGAAACGTGAGGGGGGGGGGAGAAAGAATCACGAGCCTTTCTCCTTCCCTTGCTAAAGGCAACTACACTACACCTTTCAAATGTCTCAATCCTAGTGCCGACGCCTAGTTTTTCAAACGCTGGCGGAGATAATCCACGATTTTCCGCGCGGTTTCCAGGCCGATGCCCGGCGCGCCGTCGGCGATCTCTTCCGGCGTCAGGCGCGCCATGGCGCGCACGGATCCAAAGCTCTTCAGCAAGCGCTGGCGGCGGACGGCGCCAATGCCGGGAATATCCGACAAAATGGAGTCAACAATGCGCTTGTTGCGCAATTCGCGGTGATAGTTGTTGGCGAAGCGGTGTGCTTCATCGCGAATCGCTTGCAGCAGTTTCAGCGCCGCGCCATCACGGGGAAGCGCCAACGGCTCGTCACGGCCGGGTAAAATGACCAGCTCGTCGCGTTTGGCCAGCCCGAGCATGGGCAACGGCGGCATGCCGATCTCCGCGAAAACGCGCAACGCCGTGTTGAGCTGGCCCTGGCCGCCATCAAGAATGATCAGGTCCGGCAAGGGCAGATTTTCCCGCAGCAGGCGTCCATAGCGGCGGGTCAAGACCTCGGACATGAAGGCGGTATCGTCTGCGGCAACTTCCGAGCGGATGCGGAAGCGCCGGTAATCCGCACTCGCCGGCCGACCATTGCGAAAACACACCATGCTGCCCACCGCCATGCGACCGGAGATGTTTGACATGTCGAAGCACTCCATCACCAGTGGCGGCGAAGTCATGCCCAGCGCCTCCTGCAAGGCCTCAACAGACGCCATGTCGGAGGACTGCAAACGCCGGGCGAGGGTCTGGCTGCGGAAACGTCGCGCCGGTTCCAGTACGATCTTGAGGTTGCTGATCATGTCCCGTAACGCCGCCGCTTCCTCGTACTTCATCTCGGCGGCGAGGGCCTGCATGTCGTTGCTCAGTTCGGCCACCAGTTGCGCGGCGGCGCCCTCACCGCGCAATACCTCCAGCACTTCATCAAGGCGCGCCCGGTATTCCTCCGGCGAGATGGCGCCGATGCAGGGGCTGCTGCATTCGCGCAGCACGTGCTCCAGGCAATGCCGACGCGTCTCCTCGTTCGGCTCACGCGCCGTGCAGCTGCGCAAATGCCAGCGCTTGGTGAGGAATTCAACTGTCTCACGCAGTGCCGCCGCCTGGGGAAAGGGCCCGAAGTACAGGCGATTGTCGTCCCGCCGGATACGCGCCATCCCCAGCCGGGGATAGGTCTCGCTCATGTCAATGCAAATATGCAGGAAGCGCTTGTCGTCCCGCAAAAGCACGTTATAGCGCGGGTTGTATTCCTTGATGAAGCGCTCTTCGAGCAGCAGTGCTTCCGAATCGGAAGACACCTTGAAGACTTCGTAGGACGCAATGCTGTGAATCAGCGCCCGGCGCCGCGGATCGCTGCGCATGATGCCCGAAGGCCGGAAGTATGAACTCATGCGCGAGCGCAGATTGCGCGCTTTGCCCACATAAATCACTTCGCCCGCCCGATTGCGATAGACATACACGCCAGGCTCGCGCGGCACGTCCTGCGAACGAAAAATAGGTTGGCTTGGCTGCTGTTCCGTCATTTTATCACGTTCACACTATATCCACTCGCGCACCCGGCGCTGCGCCCCGCCGCGCCGACTGCTTTTTCCAGCCGCCCTTTCATGGCAGGGCGGCGTTTGCCGTATAAAG
>JAAZKQ010000743.1 GCA_012799755.1 Lentisphaerota bacterium
CCGCCGGAGGCGTAACGGGCGCCGCCGGCGCAGGCGTGCCGGCGGCTGTCGGCTTTGCGGGGCCGGCCTTGTCAACAGGCACGGCGCCGTCCTTCAAGCGAAGCTTTTGTCCAATCTGCAAGACGTCCGTCTTGAGATTGTTGATCCGGCGAATGTCATCGCTCTTGAGATCGAAACGGCGGGCTATCAGCCACAGACTGTCACCGCTCTTGACTTCGTAAATGCCATCGGCAGGCAAGGGAACGGCCTTGCCGCCGGTTGCTTTGCTCGTGCCGGCTGAAGCGGCTTTGGTCCCAGTCTTTTTCACCTGGGCAGCCCGCGGCGTGCTTGCGGCATTATCGGGAAGGGTCAGAACCTGCCCTTCGCGGAGGACACTCGTTCCCGTCAGGTTATTGGCGGCGGCAATATCACGCCAGTTGACCCGATAGCGATAGCCGATGCCGGAAAGTGTATCACCTTTGACAACGGTGTAGGTCCGCTTGGGTGTCGCCGGTTTTGGCGTCACCGGCTTTGGCGTGGGCTTCACAGCGGCAGGCGGCTTGTCGTCCAACACGGGCGCGACGCTGTCGTCCACGAGCGGCTGTGGTTGGGAAAGGCCGGCGACGGGCGCCTCGGCAGGAACAAAGGCCTGCTCAATATCGCCTTCCTGCTCTTGCAGCAGCAACAGTTCTCGCTGCTCAGCAACCACCGGTGGATGCTCCACTTTCGCCGGCGCTACGACTGCGCTGGTAACCGGTTTGGCATGTGGCGGCGGAATGATGCCGCGATTGTCCATCAGAAAATTGCCCGTGGCGATCTTTTGTTTCTTTGCTGCGCAACCGCTGCAGCAAATCATCACTGCGGAAAGGCCGGCACAGGTACCGATAATCAAGCGTCTGGTGTGAGTGGCATGTTTTTTCATTCTGTTTCTCCTTGGAGCTCCCTGGCTTATGGTGACTATCTCAAAATTATCATGCTGACCACGTGGCCGCTGCATCGGCAAAGACGCGGCCGCGATGGATATAATCTGTAAACATATCTTGACTGGCGCAAGCCGGCGACAACAATACCGTGCCCTGCGGCGACACACAACGCCCGGCCTTGTCCACAGCTTCGGGCAGGTCGGCACACTGCTCGCAGGGCACGTCATCACCCCAGCTCGCGGCAAGCCGCTCTTTGCAGGCGCCAATCAGAAAGACCTTTTTTACATAGCGGCGCAAGCTTGGCCGCACCTCCTCCAGGCTGCAGCTCTTGTCAACCCCGCCGGCAATGAGCGCGATGGCCGGCGGCGTGCTGCCAAACTGGTCCAGCGCTTGAATCAACGCGTCAACATTCGTTGCTTTCGAATCATCAACAAAGCGCACACCGCCCTTTTCAGCGACAACGCTCATGCGGTGAGCGCCCGTATGGAAGCTGCCCAGGCCGGCAACGAGCCGCCGGCAGTCAATACCGGCGCTCTCAGCCAAAGCCAGTGCCGCCAGGGCATTGGCGATATTGTGCCGGCCCTGCCAAGGCACATCATTGAGCGCCAGCAGGGAATCCTTCTGCCCACGACGCCAAAGCCGGCCATCGCGCGCAAAAAAGTCGGCAGCAACCAAGGCGTCGGCACTGAAAGTCAGGCAGGCGCGACCGCCAAGAGCCTGTTTGACGCGCTCGTCGGCAAGCAACTCGGCGTTGATCACCGCCGCTTGGCCGGATGGCAAAAGGTTCAGCAGAGACATTTTCAGCGCCAAGTAGACGTCCATACTGCCATGCCGGTTAAGATGATCAGGGGTGACATTGAGTAGAGCCGCGGCGCGAGGCGCGAAGCCCTGCGGCC
>JAAZKQ010000744.1 GCA_012799755.1 Lentisphaerota bacterium
AGCCCACCCACCCTAGGGGGCCCCCATCCAATGGTACGGGCGCGCGCCCGCGCGCGAGGGAACCGACACATAAAAATGCCGCTGTGGCATGGTGGACGCGACTGCGGCCGCGCGCAGGGCTGACACAAGTACCCTGTTCGCCTGACGATCTGCATGCTGCCGTTTTGCCCCTGCCAAACAGCTTGTCTGACGGCAGGGAAATTCACAGCACAGCTGGGAAACGGGCGTCTGGCGTCGCAGTTCGCAGAGACGAGGAGTGTCAACGGCTGCCCGATGACAAAAGAAAAAAGCAAAACCGGCTCTTGCGGGCCTGTTTTGCGCATTATGGCATTATATTGTTCTTGTCTTTGTTTCCTGTGGCTGTTCGTGTCATTCGCTGTCCACAGCTTCGGCTGCTTATCCAATGACTGTTTTCTGAATCCGTAGAGTGTTCATTAAGAAAAAGGAAGCCCATGATGAGCAAGATCGCCCTGTCCCGCATCAGTATTCTGTTTCTGGTCACCGTGATGGTCACCGTCGGCTGCGCCAAAAAACCCAAGCTGCGCTTGGAAAACCTCCAGACTAGTCCGGCGGGAAGTGCTTACGATGGCGCCGGCCTTAGCGGCGATGGCTATGTCCCCGAATCATTCGCCACGGCGGGACTTACCCCCCTGGATGGTCTTGGCGACAAAGACGGCGGCGGCAAAGACGCCGTGGGCGGCGGCGCTTGGGGCAGCTTGGACAGCCCCGTGGTGGATGCCAATGCCGGCAGCTTTGTCAAAGATGGCTCCTATTGGAACGACAAGGTCTACTTCGACTACAACCGTTCTGAAGTCCGCAGCTCGGAACGGCCAAAACTCGAAGCGCTTGCTGGACACCTTCAGAACAATCCAGGACTCGCAGTAGTGATTGAGGGTCATTGTGATGAGCGTGGTAGCGACGAGTACAACCGCGCGCTGTCGGAACGCCGTTCTTTGGCGGTTCGCGACTACTTGGTCACTCTTGGCGTCACTGCCGAACGCATGCGTACTGTCAGTTACGGTGAAGACCGACCGGTAGTTGCCGACGCGGTTACCGAAGCCGACCATCAACTCAACCGCCGCGCGGAATTTCTTATCGGCAACCGCTGATGTCCGTCGTGTTGGATGTCTGTGCGGCCGTGGTCATCAGGAACGGCCGCATACTGCTGGCAACCCGGCGGCCCGGCGGCCATTTGGTTGGTCACTGGGAGTTTCCCGGTGGCAAGCAGCATGAGAACGAGACGCTTGCCGACTGCATCACTCGGGAACTCCGCGAGGAACTCGACTTGCAGGTCACACAAGCGTCTCCGCTTTTTTCCATCATTCATCGCTATCCCGAGAAAACCATTCGCCTCTGGTTCATGCGTTGCGAGCTGGCTGGCACTGACGGCACGCTGCGCTGCCTGGAAGGCCAGGAAGCCGGGTGGTTCGCTGCCGCTGAACTCAAGGAGCTGTCCTTTGCACCCGCCGACCTGGCGGCGTTGGCGTGGCTCAAGGGCATGCACAGGTCCACGCCGGAGCCATATATCGCCGATGTCGGCGGTACGGAAGAGCTCCGCCAATGGCTCTTGCAACCGGCAGCGTCCCATAGACAGGAATTGTCGCCGTGAACGAGCAAGCGGAAGAACAAACAGAACGCAAAGCCCCCCTACCACCATGGCTGCGGGTGCGCTATTCTGGCGGCAAAGAGCGCTTGGCAATGCGCAAGCTCCTTGAGCGGGCAAAGCTCCACACCGTCTGCGAAAGCGCCAAATGCCCCAACCTCTGCGACTGTTGGCAACGCCGCACCGCTACCTTCATGATCCTGGGCAACAACTGCAGCCGCAACTGCAAATTCTGTGCGGTGGAGCATGGTCGCCCGGAGCCGGTTGATCCTGCCGAACCCGGTCATGTCGCTGAAGCCGTCAACGCCCTCAAGCTGCGTTACGCCGTCATTACCTGCGTCACGCGGGATGACCTTCCCGACGGCGGCGCCGCCCACATGGCCGCCACCGTCAACGCCATCCGCAGCCGCAACCCTGAAACCAAAGTGGAAGTGCTCTGTTCCGATTACCAGGAGCAACACTCGGCCATTGACTGCGTCCTTGCCGCTGGGCCGGTAGTCTTCGGGCACAACCTCGAAACCGTCGCTCGCCTCACCCCCCTGATTCGCAGCCACGCCGACTATCAACGCAGCCTGCGCGTCCTTCGCTACGCCGCCGAACAGGCACCAACCGGCACCTTGGTCAAATCCGGCCTGATGCTCGGCTTGGGCGAAACCGCCGCTGAGATCAGGCAAGCGCTTGCCGACCTCCGCGCCGCCGACGTGCGTATGGTCACCATGGGCCAATACCTTCAGCCGAGCAAAGACAACTGGCCCGTCGCACGAATCATCACCCCAGACGAATTCAAACAATGGGCCGACATCGCCGAAAATGACTTCGGATTCCAAAAAGCCGTTTGCGGACCGCTGGTCAGAAGCTCGTATCTGGCTGAAGAAGCTTACAATGGCTGATGGCAACAGCGACGGGAAGTTCACCCGCCGCGCCAGGTTCTTGTCGTCAAGCCTGAGAAGCTGCCTGAACGGGCGGCGCTTTCGCATGGCGTTGCCGGCCATCGTCAGCGGCGGCGCTTTGCTGGTCGTGATCAGCGGCATCCTTTGGCTGCTGGCGCCGAGTTTCATCGCCGACCCCATGCTCGTTTTGGAAAAGCAAAGGCCGGCAAAGACCTATGTTGACCGCTACGGCAAGGTCATCTGGCAGCAACCGGGCTGGGACTATCAATGGCGTTACCCCGTAGCGCTTTCGGAAATTTCCGCCCCCGTTATCCAGTGCATACTAGCGGCGGAGGACATTGATTTCTATCAGCACCACGGCGTCAATTACCGCGCCATCGCACGAGCCGCATGGCAAAATCTATCTTCCGGCAACGTTGTTTCCGGCGCCTCGACCATCTCCATGCAGCTGGCCGGCCTGAGCATGCCGAAAAAAAAGCGTACGCTGAGCTGGAAGTGGCGCCAGGCCGCTGCCGCCCGCAAGCTGGAAAAGCACTACAGCAAGGATCGCATTCTCAACGAATACCTCAACCGCATTCTCTTCGGCGGGAAAATCCACGGCATCGAGGCCGCTGCGCAATTCTATTTCGGCCTCAGCGCCCGTGATCTCAACTGGGCCGAGGCGTCATTGCTCTGCGGCCTGCCGCAGCGGCCAAACGCCTATCGCCCCGACCGCCATCTTGCCCGGGCGAAAGACCGCCAGCGAGTCGTCTTGCACCTGCTTACCCGCCACGGCGTCATCAGCGCTCAACGCGCCGCGGAAATCCTCCACCAGGAGCCCCTGCGCTTCCGGGACTTCACCTTGCCGGCGCCCTTTGAAAAGGGCTTTCCACAGCGCTACCGACACTACTTCGAGCTTGCCCAGCAAGAGCAGCCAAACGCGCTCGTGTACGCATGCCCGCTCGACACGGAGTACGAAAGCCTCATCCACCATGCGTTGACGACCCAGCGCAATCAGCTGCCCAACGTGGATGACGCCGCCGCCGTGCTTTTGGACAGCCGGAGCGGCGCCGTCCTGGCACTTGTCGGCACCCTCGATTTCGCCGCCGGACGAGACGGTCAAGTCAATGCCGCCACCGCCACTCGCAGCGCCGGTTCCACCCTCAAGCCCTTCATCTACGCCGAAGCCATTGATGGCGGCATTATCGTTGACAGCACCGTGCTGCTGGACGCGCCCCTGCGTTATGGCGACTACAGCCCCGGCAATTATGATGGCGTTTACCGAGGCCGCGTCAGTGCCACCGAAGCGCTCAGTCTGTCCCTCAATACTCCTGCCGTGCGCCTGCTTGCCAAACTCGGCGTTCCGCGCATGAGCGAACGCCTTCACAGTCTTGGACTGCTTGACGACATGCCGCAACGGTCGGATCACGCCCATGGCCTGTCGCTGGTCTTGGGCAGCGCCGGCCATTCTTTGCTCGATCTGACCAACGCCTACGCAACGCTGGCGCGAAGTGGGCGTTTCCGCCCCTGCTCATTCCTGCGCCAGCATCCTACCGGCGGGCCCCAGGACGGCAGGACGGTCTTCACTCCCGGCGCCTGCGCTATGGTCAACCGCATGCTCAGACAGCGTCCCCTCAGCGGCGCCGCCGTTGATACTGCTTGGAAAACCGGCACGGCCAATGGCAATCACGATGCCTGGTGCATCGCCTATACGCCGGATTTCACCCTGGGCGTATGGTTCGGCAACAAAGATGGGCGACCGGCAGCCGCCCTCAGCGGCGCCAACGCCGCCGCCCCCTGCGCGGCGGCCATCATCGCCGCACTCTACCGCAATCACCAGCCGCCGGAATGGCCGGATATCTTCGCGTCCCTCTGCGCCGCCACCCTCTGCGCCGAAAGCGGCCTTGCTGCCGGCGCCACCTGTATTGACACCCGCAGCGGCCTCCAGGTCGCCGGCGTGCCTTTGCAACGTTGCACTCAATGCAAGCAAACCGAGGCGCCCACGACCGTCCTCCATATTCTCTCGCCGGCGCCGGGGACCTACCTCTGCGGCCCCGATGGGCACGCCACCATTCCATTACACAGTGCCGAATCGTCCTGCCTCTGGTTCATTGATGATCAATTCATCGGCGCCCTGCCGGCGGGGACCTCACGGCCCTTTCTCCCCGGTCCCCACAGCGTCCTCATCATTGATGAAAAAGACGGCTGCGATTCCGCCCGCGTGACTTTCACCGTCAAGGCGCAGCAATGACGCCGGGCCGCAGTCACATCAATGAACAAGCCGCGACTTTTTTCCGTTCCGCCTGTGCAAAAGCCGCTCCGGCACCTATATTACCCCTTTGTTCTTCCTCTTGATCCACCACGACATTGCTGAAGGAGGTTCCTTCCATGTTCCACCCCATGTGCGCTCGCTTGTTTTCGCTTGGAAAGCTCCGGCAAGGAATGCTCCTGCTCTTGCTTACCATTCTCAGCGTCCGCGCCCAGCTGCTCAGTGGCGACTACCCGATTGCGGCAGAACAAAGCTATGACGGCAAGGACTTCAGTTACTCCTTGAAGCATTTGGAAAGCAGCGATACCCACAGCAGCTTCGCCATCACCTTTCCTTCGCCAATCAGCTCCCCCATCGCCAGCAACAACATCGTCCCCGGTGAGCTCTACGTCCCTACGGGGCTACCCAATACGCGACAATATCCCGCCGCCATCGTCATTCACATCCTCCACGGCAACTTTGAGCTTGAGCGCGCCATCTGCCAGACCCTCGCGGGCCAAGGCATCACGGCCATGTTCTTCAAACTGCCGTACTATGGTGAACGCGGCGGCGAAAACGGCCGCCGGGAAATGATCAGCGATCCCCAACGCTTTATTGACGCTCTCAGCCAAGCCACGGCCGACACTCGCCGCTGCGTTGATGTGCTCTCCTCGCTACCCTTTGTCTCACCCAAAAAAATCGGCGTCACCGGCGGCAGCCTCGGCGCCATCATGTCCGCCAGCATCTGCGGTTTTGAGCCCCGCATCAATCGCGCCTTCCTCATTCTTGGCGGCGGCAATCTGCAAAAAATCATCATGAACGCCCGTGAAACCAGGCAGTTCAGGGACTTCATCGAACGCCTGCCAGAGACCGCGCGCGAAGAAGTCTTCGCCAAACTCCGCGAAATTGACCCACTCTCACAGGGACCGGCACTCCAGCGACTCAGCCGGCAAGGCAAATTCAAAATGATCTGCGCAGCCGAGGATGAAGTGGTTTTCCCTGACTGCTCACAGGAGCTGGCTGAGGTGGCCGGCTGTGACATCACTTGGTTGCCGGGGCTCGGCCATTACACCGTCGCGGCAGCCATGCATCAGATCATGGACGAGCTGGTCCGTTTTTTCAGCGCTGACCGACCGGCATCCTGGCGCTCACCCGCCGAAATCACGGCGCAAAACAACGCCATGCGCCTCACCGGAACTTTCCTCCAAGGCGCCCTATCCCTGCTCAACTCCTCGCCCACGACGGGCAGCATGCACCGTTGCCGGCTTGATTTCAACATCAAATTGCCCACCGATACACTCCAAGGCAGCATTGACTACTGCCGCGGCAGCGACGGGCGCTACCGCCTTGCCGGAACCATCCCGCGACTGGGCCAGGCGCAGATCGGCCAAGGTGAATATCCCTGGCTGGCCGGCGCCAACAACAGCGTCTTTATCGGCAGTATTGACGCCCAGGCAGGACGCGGCTGTACGCAATACATCACGCCACGACTTCTGCTGCAATGGCAGGTGGCTGTCGGCGCTATCGCCGGCGTCGCCATGGCGCCCGATCTGCTCAAGCAATTCTGCAGCATCACTATCAACAGCGCCCCAGATGGCGGCACCTCTCTGGTCATGTCCAGCACCCATGATCAGGTCCAGGCTGATGTTGTCCTGAGTTTCGCAGCCGACGAAAAACCGCGCGAGTTGCTCTTCAACGCCATGGGCTTTTCCGGCAGCCTCACCTTCAAGGAATGGCTGATCAACACCCCCGAAGAGGCGGAGCTCTTCGCCCCGCCGGCCAGTGATAACACAGAGAATGTCAGACAGGAAGATGTTCTGCGCATGATCGCCGCCTTGATGGAACGCCTACTGGAGGAAACCGAATAATGTCTACCAAACGCCTGCAACACTACTGGGGCCTCGCCCTTGCTCTCGCCCTCATCCTGCCGCCGGCAGGCCTCGCCCAGGATCTGCGCGTCCTCGCCCGCAACGAAAACGGCATGCTCTGCCTGCTGCGCGGCAAACGCGTCCTCTTTGTCAGCGGCAATGCCGAACAGATGGGCGACGCCCACGGCAAGCTCTTGGCCGGCATGATTCCACAGGTAACTCCCAAGACCATGTGCCTCGTCGGCGCCGTCTATTCCATCAGCAAGGGTGACTGGTTCTTTACGCGGATGGACGAAATCATCCGCCGCGCCACCCCGCACACCCCCGAACGCTTTATCCAGGAATGTCTCGCCATGGGACGTGCCGCCGGTATCTCCGACCGCGACGCCCTCTGCGCCAATTTCTTCCCCGAGCTCTTTCACTGCAGCGGCGCCGCCCTGCGCAATCAAGCCACCAGCGACGGGCAAGTCCTGCATGTCCGCGTCCTTGACTACATGGCGGATATCAACCTGCAGAAGTACACCGCCGTGCAGATTTTCCTGCCGGAGGGTCACAACGCCTGGATGTCGCTGGGCTATGCGGGTTTCCTCGGCACTGTCACCGCCATGAATGAGCACGGCCTGGCCATGGGCGAAATCGGCGGTGGCGGCGAAGGCAATTGGGATGGCATGCCCATGACTTTCCTCATGCGCGACATCATGGAACGGGCCAAAACCGTCCGCGAAGCATTGGCCATATTGGAAAAAACACCGCGAAGCTGCGAATACTACTACGTGCTCAGCGACGCCGGCAAGGACATGGTCGGCGTCTATGCCACCCCCGAAACCCTGGAGATACTCGAAGCCGGCCAGCAACACCCCAAACTGCCCAAGGTACCGGCCGACACCGTTCTCATCTCCGCCCCCGAACGAGCCAAAACCCTCGCCCAGCGCATTGAAGAAAACTACGGTAAAATCACCCCCAAAATGCTCATGACGATCATCAAACGCCCCGTTGCCATGAAGTCCAATCTCCACAACGCCATCTTCCGCCCCGAGACTCTCGACATGTGGTTCGCTGACGCCGGCCGCAAACATCCCGCTTGCGATTCGGCCTATACCCGCATCAACCTGCGCGAAGCCATTGATTTTTTCCACAAGAACCGTTAATCCCCGGGCAACCGCTCGTAAGCAGTCACCCGTTGATAAAGTGGACATTGTGGACAAGGTGGATAAGTACCTTCTGCAGAACCAAGCGTGCCTGTTTTCCAGCTGCGCTGCGGGCTTGCAGCCCGTAGCGTGACATGACCCCGCAAACGCATCACTTTGCGCTGTAAGCACTTAACCATGCTTAACCCCAGGCTTTAGCCTGGGGTGGACAGCTCCCCATGAGGCAGTGCCTTGTAAAGGCACTACAGCTGAAAAGACCGCCGGCGCGACCAGTATCAACGGGTGACCGTTTACACCGATTATGACAAGGCCCTGAACGCCATTCTTGCAAAAACACCCTTCAACGCCTAGAGTATTGATTCTTTCGCAGCGGCGGGGAAAGATGGAAAATACCGGTTAACGTATTGCACATCAGGTAATTAGGAATGACAAAACAGCATTTGAACTACGATCAGCTCCGCGATCAGCTGGCGGTAACCTCGCCGTTATTGATGCTTGACCACATCTGCTTTGACAGTAGTGCCGGTCGGGCGCAGGCCAGCAAGTGCGTCACCCGTAACGAAGCCGTATTCAACGGCCACTTTCCCGCCTATCCGGTGTTGCCGGGAGTTCTGCAGGTCGCGGCTATGGCCCAAGCCGGCCGCGTCCTTTTCAGCGCCATGTTCCCAGGCAAAGGGCATCCCTATGTGACTCAGGTCCACCGCGTCAAATTCCGCAGCCCCGTGCAGCCGGGGATGATCCTGTCCATTGATTGCAGCTTCCGCAAGCAGAACGAGGACGGTAGCGCCGAGTTCGAGGTGAAAAACACCATAGTCGGCGGCAAACTGGCCTCCAGTGGTTTCATCTCCCTCGCTTGGAAAGAAGAAGACTGGTTTGCGCCCAAAGACGGGGCCGAGCCATGCCCGCTGCTGGCCGATGTCGGCGACGAGTTTCTTGACGCCGACGGCATCATGGCCGTCATCCCCCACCGCCACCCGTTCATGCTCGTTGATCGGGCCTATGGCCTCGACGATCCTGCAAAGATTATCGGTTTCAAGAATGTCAGCGGCAATGACCCACTGGTGCAGGCGACTCGCCCGGCCCTGTATCCCGGATATCTGCAACTGGAAAGCGGCGCTCAGCTCGGCTGCGCCGCCATTCTCGCCCAGCCCGAAAACCGAGATAAGCTCGGCCTGTATATGTCCATTGATCACGCCGTCTTCCACCGCCCTGCCCTTCCCGGCGAACAAATCGTCATCCATGCATCCTGTGAAATGAAAGGGCGCTTCGGCATTGCCAATGGCGTGTTCCATGTCGGCAAACAGATCATCGCCGAAAGCTCGACCAAATTCGCCATTGTTCCCAAGGAAGAAATGACCTCACAGTAACCTGAGCGTCCAGCTCAGTTCAAGCCCAATACCATCCCAGCAAGGAAATAGCAGCCGGCCGCGCCGGCAGAAGGATTGTGCGATATGATTGACATCCGCGTCTTGCGTGAAAATCCCAACCTCGTCAAAGAAAACGCCGCTCGCCGCGGCTGCACGGTTGATGTTGACAAGCTGGTCGCCCTTGACCGCGAATACGTCGGTCTCATCCGCGAGGTTGAAGACATCCGCGCCGAACGCAATCGTCTCAGCAAGGAATGTCAGACGAATCCCGCCGCGCGTGAAACCGTCAAGGAAATGAAGGTCACTCTGGCCGACAAGGAAAGTCGCATGGCCGAACTCAAGGCCATGATTGACGAGCAGATGGCCTGGCTGCCCAACTTCCTCTCACCCGACGTCCCAGACGGCGACAGCGACGCCGACAACGCCGCCCTCCGCTTCGTCGGCAAAAAACCCGAATTCTCGTTTACCGGTCGCGACCACCAGGCCCTCGGCGAGCTCTTGGGCATCATTGACACGAGCCGCGGCGCCAAGGTCGCCCAGTCCGGCTTTTATTACTGGGTGGGCAAAGGCGCGGAGCTGACCCAGGCGATGTTCTTCTGGGCACAGCGGGAGCTGGTCAAGCGCGGCTTTACACTCTTCATGTCGCCCTGCGTCGCCAAGGAACAGACGCTCTTCGGCACCGGCTACCTGCCTTTCTTCGAGGATCAGAGTTACACCCTCAGCGGCGAAGACCTCGCCCTCATCGGCACCTCCGAACAGACCCTGGTCGGCTACCACGCCGACGAGATTCTCGACGCGAATTCCCTGCCGCGCTGCTATGCGTCCTTCACCCCCTGCTTCCGCACGGAAGCGGGCAGCTACGGCAAGGAATCCCGCGGCATCTTCCGCGTACATCAGTTCCACAAGGTAGAGCAGATCATCTTCTGCCTGCCCGATGACTCGCCGCGCTGCCACGAAATCTGCCTTGAAAATGAGGAGTACCTCTTGCAACAGCTCGGTCTGCCCTACCGCGTAGTCAATGTCTGCGTCGGTGACATGGGCGCTCTCGGCTACAAGAAGTACGACATTGAGGCCTGGTACCCGGGCTACGGAGGCTACCGCGAAGTGACCTCCAACACCAACCTGACTGACTTCCAGGCTCGCCGTCTCGGCATCCGCTACAAGAACAGTGATGGCGACAGGGGCTTCGTCCATACCATCTCCGCCACCGGCGTGACCGACCGCGTGGTCTGCGCCATTCTGGAAAACTACCAGCAGGCGGACGGCTCGGTCATCATTCCTGAAGTCCTGCGCCCCTATACCGGCTTCGATTGCATCACCCCCGGCGCCTAGTGCCCGGGCGACGGCCGTTCCCAAGCAGCAATCGGCCGTCGCCAGTGCAGCCCATGAAAATCCACATTGCGCAAGACCAACGCTATTCGTGCTTGCTCTGCGGGCGCTGTTGCCGGCGTTTCCATGTCTTGCTGCAAGAACCCGAAATCGAACGCCTGGCGGCCCTGCCTTGGAACGAAGCCGACCACGCGCCTCGTGACTTCCATTTCAAACTCAATGGCTATCGCTTCTTCCGCCGACGCGATGACGGCGCCTGCGTCTTCCTTGACGAAGCCGGCGTCTGCAGCATGCATCGCCGCTTCGGCTTCGCCATCAAGGCCCTGACCTGTCGTGGCTACCCCTTCAATTTTGCCTCGACTTTTCCCGGCGAGATTTCCGTCCTGGCCCGCATGGACTGCCCCGCCGTCCTGCAAAACCACGGCCAGCTCATCCGCGAGCAACGCCCTGATATTGAGAAGCTCGCCCGCGAACTACGTTTTGGCAAGGGCTTCACGGCCAAGCAGCTGCAAGGCTTGGAACGACACAGTGTCGAAATGCTGCGCGACCAGTGCCAAGCCATTGTTCGTGAGGACACGCTCAGTAGCGACAACATGGCCCTCCTGCTGATGGCCTTCGCCGACCGCATGGAAAAGCTCGGAGCGACATTTATCAATGACGCCCAGACCATGAGCAAGGTCATGCCCAGCATCATCGAAAACCTCAAACAGGAACTGGCTGAGTTGCCGCAAATCGGCCTGGGCGCCTACGAGCGAGCCTACTTCCGACAATGGTTTACCATATACTGCCGGCGCGATGAAGAATCGCCCGATCGCGGCCTGCGCCAACGCCTCCGGCGTTCCTTGATGATCGCCAGAATCATCGGCGGCGGCGGCAATCTCCGTACTTTCGGCAGGGAACACCCAGATTTGCCGCTGCGCCATGCCGGTATTTTCGCCCCCGACCACTGGCAACGCTCACCCGCAACGGCATGGGAGTCCTACCGGCGTTTCCTCAGCGCCCGGCTTGACTGCCTGCAGTTCTTCGGCGTATCCTACTACGGCGCGGCCTTCTTCACCGGCCTGAAAGCCCTGATCCTCAGCTATCCTCTCGTACTCTGCGCCGCCCGCATCCACGCCGCCAGCCAAAAACGCCGGCAAATCCAAGCCGACGATGTCATGTACGGCGTCGGCGCCATTGACCATGCCCACGGTCGCTCCCCCCTGCTGCAATACAGGCTTGGTCGGCATTTGGAGCACTTCTTCAGCGCCGAACGCTTCCCGCAGTTGCTCTGCAGCCTCGGCAAAAGCTGAACGACAGCAACAAGAACCATAAGCGCTCATCTCACGGCAGAGTAGAAGCGACTTCCAACCGCTTTCCCGTCCCGCCACCCGCACACCCCACAGCGCCTGTCTTGGCAAAAGTGGGCAAGACAGACAGCCGTGGACAACATGTGCCATCGTCCATAGCGTCCATACTGTCCATAGCGTCCATAAGAGATGACAGAAACAACGGTTATCAATCGGTGACCGGTTACTTGCCTATGCCTAAATTTGCGCCCCTGTACTTGGAAAGCGCCTTTCCGGGCATTATTGTTTGTAGACTTTGTCAATATGCAGGGTCTTGGGCAGACCAGAGTCTGCAAGCTGGTATTCCATCAAGAGTCTATTCTGGGAGAATCGAATCATGAAAAAAATGCTCGCCGTTGTTCTCGCCGTACTGGGTAGTTGCTTCGTTGCTTCGGCTTTCGACACCACCCCCCTCCAGATTGGCATTTGGCCGCCCAACGCCCAGGTTGTGCCGGATTACATTGACGTTGCCGGGCTCAAGATCAACCTGCCCTACGGCGGCAACAACAATATCACTGGCATAGACATCGGCATTGCCACTACCAGCAACCGGAGCTCCGCTTTGCAATTCAACCTCGTCAACATTGTCAAAGAAGAATTCACCGGTCTCCAAGCCGGCCTAGCCAACTTTGACGGCAGTGCCAGCGGCGTCAAGTTCGGCCTGCTGATGAATAATGTTGACGCCATGAGCAAGGGCATTGACATTGGCCTGATCAATACCGCCCTGGAAAGCCAAGGGCTGCAACTTGGCCTGATCAATTACTGCGAGTTCATGGTCGGCGTGCAGATTGGCTTGGTCAACATCATCCGCGAATCGAATCTGCCTTTCTTCCCGATCATCAACTTCTGCTTCTAAGAACAGCCCTCCACGTGAATCTGCTTATTCAGGCCGGAGCATCACCTGTCCGGCCTTTTTGTCTTTTTGCCATCGCGAGAGCCGGCGATAGCTAGAAATTTTCTGGGAGGGTGTCTTTGACTAAACGCTACTCACTCATCCTATGGTTGGCATTGCCAATTGCGCTCTTCCTTGGCTGTGCCTTGCTGTCCCTGCGAGTTCTGCACCAAGCCGAACAGCTACAGCTATTCCAAGCAGATCTGGCGCAGCTGCATGCCGAAGTACTCACCCAAGGCATCTTTCTTGACAAGCTCATCAAAGCCCGGCAACAAGGCGTCAGCTCCAAAGAGGCCGAAGCCCTGTTGCTGATTGAGGAAAGCGGCAAGGCGATCAGCGACATCCTCGACCGTTGTGACGCAAACGACACTGCGACAGCCGTCCTCAAGCGCTATCAGCCTGGACGTAATAGCCTACTGGCTTTCCGGGAAAGCTGGGGTGTCATCAACGACGCGCGCGGCAGCATTGTCAGCGGTCGGGGGCTGAGCAACCACTACGATGTATCCATCAGTGAGAGCCTGAAACTGCTCTGGGACGTTCAGACCGTTCAGAACATCTGCGGCGAGCAGACCAAGCGCTCACTGCAGCATGGTCAGCTATGGGTCTGCCTGGCCACGCTGCTCGTGCTGTCCGGCCTTGGCGCCGCACTATGGCTCTTCCACCGCAAAATCACGAGCGAAATTCGCGTCATCAGCAACCGGCTGACGTTGGCGCCCGGCTCACCGAAGCATCAGCGCTTGGTACGGGCCAGCAGCCCCAAGGAACTCGGCGCTGAGCTGAACACGCTCTTCGCGCAGCTGGAAAAGGCCAACCAGGCCAAAGACACTTTTTTTGCGACGATGAGCCACGAAATCCGTACGCCCCTCAATGGCGTCATCGGTTTTCTGGCCAATCTTGGCGAGACGCCCCTCAATCCGCAGCAAAAGCAGTATCTGCGCATCATCGAATCCAGCGCCAGGAGCCTCATGCATGTCATCAATGAAGTGCTGGATTATTCCAAGCTCAGCAGCGGCAAGTTCGAACTTGAGGAGCTTGCCTTCGACCTCAGAGCCATGGCCGAAGACCGCATCGCCTTGGCTCGTCAACTAGCCAAACAAAAAAACCTTAAGGTCGAACTCAACATCAATGCCCCCGAGCCGCTGATTGTGCGCAGCGACCCGACTCGTCTCCGTCAGGTGCTTGACAACCTCCTCAGCAACGCCGTCAAATTCACCGAACACGGCAAGATATCCCTTGATATTCAGGCCAGCGCAGCTGCTGACGGTCGTCTGACCCTGGACTTCGCGGTTCAAGACAGCGGCGTCGGCATAGCTCTCGACCTGCAAAGTAAACTGTTCCAGCCCTACGCCCAAGCGGACAACCGGGTGTTCCGCCAGTATGGCGGCACCGGCCTTGGGTTGAGCATCTCCGCCAGCATCGTCCAACTCCTCGGCGGCACGCTGGCGGTCAGAAGCCGTCCCGGCGAAGGCTCATGCTTTTCCTTCACCATTACCTGCCCCGTCGCCAAGCCGGAGGAGCAGGTACGACTTTCCGGCCATTTCCGGGTGATCCTGCCCCGCCAGGAGCTCAAAAAGCATCTTGCGCTGCTGGTTGACGACACGGCCACCAACCTCTTCCTGCTGGAAACCATCTGCCAAAGCACCGGCCTGCCCTATATGACGGCGCAAAACGGCCAAGAGGCTCTCGAACTCTGCCGCAAACAGCGTTTTGACCTTATCTTCATGGATATCCAGATGCCGGTGATGGACGGTTACACCGCCATCCGCGAAATCCGCAAACTGCCCAACAGCGGCATGACCCACATCATCGCCTTGACAGCATCGGCCTTCCAGGAAGACGTGGAAAAGGCCCTCGGCGCCGGCTCCACCGGCTTCATCCCCAAACCCTTTGAACGCGATCAACTCCTGCTGGCCATCGCCGATGCCCTTGGCATCAAGCCTCAGCGCGAAATGCGGGAAAATCACGACTTGCTCGAAAGCGAAGAGGACAGCCAGGTGCGCCTCATGCACGACTTTATGCGTGAACGTTACCAGATTTCCCTGGGTGAAATCAAAATGATCCTCGCCCAAACCGTTGCCGACTGGCGTATCATGCTAGATAACCTTGATATCTACGCCAAACGCAGCAACTGGGACGACACGCGCGCCATCCTCCATCGCCTCAAAGGCCAGCTCTCGTCCATCGGTCTGCTTGAGCTGTCCAATCGCTCCGCAAACATCATGGAAGCCATCGGTGGCGATAACAACGCAAAAGTCCTGGAAGCCATCCAGGAGCTTATCCGCGAACTCAGCAAGGTCTTCCGTGCCCTGGAGCAGGACGTCACCGTCATCAACAGCAACTGAGGCCCCTGCGGAACCGCTGCAGTCGCCTCTTTGACCGAGCCGAGCGGCGACAAAACAAGCCGCCGGAACAATCGGACGCCAGTCGGCAAAGGCCACCAAAGTATTCGCGCCTCAGCCCAGTCCTGCGTAACCGGTCAGCTATTGGTGTTCGCAACTCGGCAAGCTGCACCAAGCGTGCTTGGCACCTTGGCCGCGAAGCGGCAGAAGCGCTGAAGGCGCAAAACATACCAGCCCGGGGCAAGCCGCGCTGAAAGCGCGCGCCGCCCTGGGAAAGCGCCCCCAAAAAATTGCACGCTGTAAGCGTGCGACATAGTAGACACGAAAGATGGTTTCCATCGCAAGGCAACAGAAAACAGCCAATTATCAATCGGTAACCGCTTACAGTCCTGCCAGCTTCCTGAGCAGAGCCAACACCTCATCGTCACTCAGCGGACGGGGATTGGCCTTCATGCTGCCACTGCGGCAGTTGCGCACGATGTAGGCAAAATGCTCCTCGCGCAGCCCGAGTTCGCGAAAATCCTGCGGCACCCGCAGCTCTGCCGCCAGCGTCTCCACAGCATGCAACAACGCCGCGCCATCCACCAGGCCGCAAGCACGGCCCAGACGCGACCAGTCCTCGCGTCGGCAATCATAGTTCCAGCGCATGATATGCGGCAGCAGCACCGCACAAGTCAGGCCGTGCGCAAGATTCAATGCATGCCCGATGGGGTGCGCCAAACCATGCACCGCGCCCAGACCACTCTGCGAGAAGGCCAGTGCCGTCAGCATGCTACCCTCGGCCACCCGCAGCCGCGCCTCGGCATGAGAACCGTCGGCGTAGGCCTGTGGCAGCCAGCGCAACAGCAAATTCACCGCGCTTTCAGCCAAGCCGCGACTCAACTCCGACGCCCCTGTGGACACATAGGACTCCAGCGCCTGCGTCAAGGCGTCCATGCCGCTGTCAGCCGTCACCCGCGCCGGCAAAGCCAGCGTAAAATCCGGGTCAACCAGCGCGGCCGCCGGCACCATTGCGGGTGAGCGGATGGAGCCCTTGATGTCCTTCTCCACATCGGTCAACACGGCATTCTTGGTGATCTCAGCGCCAGTGCCGGCTGTCGTCGGCAAAGCCAGCAGCGGCAAACTCCGCGGCGGCAAGGGCCGCTGGCCGCGAAAATACTCCGCGACCGGCGACGGCGACGGCGCGGCCGCCAGCAGCGCGGCGGTCTTGGTCGCATCCATCACACTGCCGCCGCCCAGAGCCAGAAAAGCATTGGCGTTGCAGGCACAAGCAGCAGCGACAATTTCATCAACGCAGCTCAGCGGCGGATCATGCGGCACGCCGATCTGTGTGCCTGCCACGCGCGAGCCCAAGCTCTCCAGTAGGTCTTGCGCCGGCTTCTGAGCAAAAACACTTTTCGAACACACCAGGAAAACCCGCGGCGGCGACGGCGCGCAAAGCCTGTCAATGATATCCGCACTCAGCCGCCGGCAACCACTGCCGAAATGAAGCTCCGATGGAAAATAACTGGAATAGGCTCGCAGGGTATCTGTCATCGTCGTCTCCATGATCGTCATTCTCGCTGAAGCCATCAGCGGTTCATTCGAGTTTGTGTTGGCGAAGCAAACTGTCACCCATTGATCATTGTTGTTCCCGCAAGCTGCTATGGACAGTATGGACGGTGCGCATACTATCCCCGTCCGCCTTGGGGACCATCTTGTTGGCGCTGATTCATGTGTCGCCTTTCCAAGGCTCTGATTTCGGGGGGGGAGCTTGCCCCAGGTTCCGCTTCGCTCCACCTGGGGTTACGCATGGTGCCGGCTCTCCGAGCTTGCTTTTCAACGAGCGCTTGTGTCGCGCATTGGGGCACAGTTATCAACGAGTGAGCGATTACGTTGGCGGACGCCTCTAGTGTAATGCTGCTGAGGCGATGGACAAGTCATGCGTGTACATTATCTTTTCCTTGCGCGACAAGAACGCGCCGGCTGTTCCCCTTTGGACTTCCATTTCAACCGAGGTATGCCCATGTTTGTCAAGACGTCTTTCATCAAGGCCGATATCCCCTTCGTTCCCAGTGACAAGCAAAATTGCTACGCGCCCATGTTCAGACGGGTGTTCAACGTTGACAACTCCTTCAGCAAAGCGGAAATTGCCGTCTGCGGCCTGGGCATTGCCTACTACTACCTCAATGGCCGGCTCATCAGCCCCGATCTCTTCACCGCAGCGGAAAGCGACTATAACAAGACCCTGTGGTACAATGTCTACGATGTCACCGCGCTATTGCAGAAGGGCCAAAACGTCCTCGCCGTCATCTGCGGCAATGGCTATTACAACGAAATCTTCAAAACGCCATGGGATTACGACGCGGCACCGTGGCGAGATCATCCCAAATTCATCCTCGAACTGGCTGTTGACGGCAAAACCATACTCAGAAGCGATGACAGCTGGTGCTGCAACACCGCATCACCCGTCACCTACAACCAACTCCGCAGCGGCGAACATTTCGACGCCAGGCTCTACGATCCCGCCTGGACCAGCAAGGACTTCAATGACCATGACTGGCCAAACGCCATCTGCGACAACACGCCACCAAGCGGAACCTTCCGCTACTGCGACTGCGAGCCCATCCGCGAATGCGGCGAGTACAAGGCTCAGAAAATGATCGAAGTGGACGACGGCGTCATCTTCGATATCGGCCAGAACATCTCCGGCTACGTGCGCATCCGCGTCAATCAGCAGGCCGGCGACCTCATCAGCATCCGCTATGCCGAACAGCTCAATGATGACAATACCCTGAACTTCAATAACATGCTGCGTTTTTACCCGGATAGTGTCTTCGCCTGCGATCAGCTGATTTGCCCAAACGGCCCCTTCACCTGGTCTCCTCGCTTCGCCTATCACGGCTTCCGTTACATCAAAGTCAGCGGCCTCAAAAATCCCAGCCTGGATGCCGTCAGCGGCATCTTTGTCCACCAGGACGTCGCCGTCCGCAGTGAGTTCAACTGCTCAGACGAGCTGGTCAACCGTCTCTTCAAAATCGGCCAGATGGCCGTGCTCTCCAACCTCTTCTGGAAGCCCACTGACTGCCCGACCCGCGAAAAGCTCGGCTGGGCCAATGACGCCCAGGCGTCATGCGAACAAATGCTGCTCAATTTCGACACCAGCAAGCTCTTCCGCAAATGGCTGCAAGACGTCCAGGACGCCATGCGCGCAGACGGCGCCCTGCCGGGCATCATCCCAACCAGCGGCTGGGGCTTCAACTGGGGCAATGGGCCCGTTTCCGAAGGCATTCTCTTCGAAATCCCCTACCGCCTTTTTCTCACGGACAATGACACTCAGCCTCTCATTGACAGCTATCCGGCCATGAAACGCAGCCTCGACTGGTTCCGCTCGCAAAAAAACGACCAGGGGCTTATCGAATACGGCCTCTGCGACTGGGCTGCACCCAATCCGACCAAAGTGCCCCTGGGCTTCATCAATGAAGTCCTGCTGATCAAATGCCTGAAGATCGCCCGCTTGGCCGCCGGCAAAGCCGGCCTTGACGCCGACGTCAAGGCCCTCGACGCAGAGTTGGCTTCACAGGAACAGGATTTCGCCAAGCGTTTCATGTTGCCTGACGGCCGTTGCGCCGTCAACGAGCAAAGCGCCGTCGCCATGGTCATTTACCATGGCCTCTATAAGGATCTGGCGCCCTTGAAAGCCCAGCTGGCCGAACTTGTTGAAGCCGCCGAATTCCGCCACAACTGTGGCATGGTCGGCCTCCGTCACCTCTTTGACGCCCTGACCATCTGCGGCCTGCCCGACTACGCCTACCGCGTCATCACCGCCAAGGGCTAGCCCAGCTTCAGCAAGTGGCTTGACGGCGGCGCCACCACCCTGTGGGAAATGTGGGATTGTCACGCATCAAAAAACCACCACATGTACTCGGATTTCATGGGCTGGCTCGTCCGCACCCTCGGCGGCATCAACATTGATCGCGGCGATATAGTCATTCGTCC
>JAAZKQ010000745.1 GCA_012799755.1 Lentisphaerota bacterium
TAACCACGAAAAACACGAAAGGCACGAAATTTTGTCTTGGGTGGGGATAACCACGAAAAACACGAAAAGCACGAAATTTTGTCTTGGGTGGAGGTAACCACGAAAAACACGAAAGGCACGAAATTTTGTCTTGGGTGGGGTAACCACGGAACACACGGAATACACGGAAATTTTTGTGGTTGGGCTGACGTCCACAACCTAAATTTTTAACCGCCAAGACGCCAAGGAAGGCATGGGTTTATTGTCCACTGAAAACACGGAAGGCACGGAATTTTTCGTGGTTGGGCTGACGTCCACAACCAAAGCCTCGGCGAGGCGACACCATGAGTAACCCCTGGTGGAGCGAAGCGGAACCTGGGGGGTGGATGCCCCCTAAGACTGAGCCTTGGAAAGGCGACACTAAAATACTGAACCTAAGATTTAGTACATCAACCTCAATCAAGGAAATACCTCGACATGAAAAAACACCCTGTTGCCACCAACAACTTCTGCCGCCTTTGCGCCTGCCTGGCGCTGCTTTTGCCTATAAGCGGCGCATTTGCACAGGCTTCTGACGACGGCTCCAAGGCGGCTGCCGGCGACGCCGCAGCGGCCGCCCCGCCGGCCGGCATCCGCAATCCCTTTGCCTACAGCGCTACCGAGCATGACCAGGGGCTGATTCCTGTTGCCACCGACCGCATGCCTGCCGGAATACGCCTGGCGGCAGTATTGATCAAAAGCAACGGCGATGCTCTTGCGGCCTTGCGCCTGCCAGGTGAAGAAGCGCCAATTTTTGTACGGGTTGATGATTTAATCAGCGTCAACCTCTCGGCGCCCGCAGCTGCGAAGAGCGCTTCAGCGCAAGCAAAAACGGTCATTGCTCCGGCGGAACGGACCACGGTCTATCTGCTGGTAAAATCCATCACAACCACTGGCGTTGAAGTGGCGCCCCGTGTGCGCCCCAGTGAAGTGCACTTGATACGCTAAACGCCGAGCAAACGCCGCTTGAAAGGAATCACTGCCATCATGTTCGCTTCATGTAACACAGCCCGCTGCCGCAAAAAGAGCCTGCTTGTTCCGGTCGTCCTTTGTCTCTTGCTGAATGTAGCTGCGTACGCAAATGGTGCGGCGACAGCCGATAATCAGGCCGTTCTTGACCTGCAAACGCTGAATGTGCGCGGAATGAACGTCGGCGAACTGGCCGCTTTTCTGTCCTACAGCGGCAGTCTCCGCGTGGTTGCCAGCCAAAAGGCCGCCCAAACAACCGTGTCAATCTTCCTGCAAGAGATTAATGCCCGCGATGCTCTTGAGGCCATTTGTCGCAGCGCCGGCCTGGTCTATCGGCCCAGCGGCAACAGCGGCGTGGCCTTCATCCTGACCCAACAGGAATTCAGCGCTTCGCGCGGCCTGTACAACGATGAAGTGGTGGAAAGTATCCAGCTGCGTCATGCCACCGCCGCCGACGTCGGCGAGACGCTGCGCAATCTCTTTGCGGACCGGCTGGTTTGGATTGCGCCCTCCGATGATATGGGCAATGCCGAATACCAAATTGACAGGGCTCTGGGACGCATGGACCTGCTGACCGAATACGAAGAATTCACCCGCGGCGACAGTGATAGTGACAGCGACAGCAGCAACAACCGACGCAGCAGCGACAGGCGGGACAGCGATTCCTCCCGCAGCAGAACCAGCTCCAGCACGCGCAGAAGGGGCGGCGACAGCAGCAGCATGGCTGACTTCGTCATGCTTGATCGCTATCGCGCGCTTCTTGACGATAGGCAGGCCGGCTTGGCAAGCCCGGGCGCCGCCGCCGTGGTGGCCGAGGATGCGCGTTTCGGCGTCGTGTTCGTTTCGGCTTTTCCCGCCACCAATATGATTCTTCTGCGCTCGACCGACAGCCGCGCCCTGGAGCAGATCAAGGCGGCGGTTGAAGACCTGGACAAGCCCACACCGCAGGTGCTGCTGGAAGTCAAGGTGCTGGAACTCAATCTTGGCGACGGCAAGCACATGGGAGTGGACTGGCTTTGGCAGGGCGGGGATGTATACGCAGGCAGCTCCAACTGGACAAGGGGGAAAATCAGCGAGCTGCCCGAGGAAAGCGGCACCGGCGGCCTGGAATTGCCCATAAGCAATTACTTGTCGGGCGCAACCGGATTCAATCCTCGCACGGCGGTCGTCGGCGTCATTTCGGATCACTTGATGGCGAGAATGCGCCTGATGGAAAGCCAAGGGCGTCTCACGCAGCTGGCGACGCCGACCCTCCTGGTCGCCGATGATGAGGCCTCGCGGGTGTTCATCGGCAGTCAAAGTCAATTTCTCAAAAAGGTCGAACGCTCGTCGGTTGTTATCAGTGAAGGTGGGCAGACTTCTGGCGGCGATTTGACGCCGGAGCTGGAAGAGCGGAGCATTGGCATGAACCTCCTCATCACCCCGCGCATCCACGCCGATCGCAGCGTGACGCTGCGCGTACTGCAGGAAGACACCGATTTCGGCGACATGCGTACGATCAACTTCGGCGGCGAGGCGGCGGTGGAGGTTCAAGATATCCGTCATCGCTCGGTAGTGTCCACCATCGTTGCGCATGACAAGCATTGGGTGATCATTGGCGGCTTGCTGCGTGAGGGCATTGCGGAAAAAGAATCCGGCGTGCCCATTCTCAAGGATATTCCCTGGTTGGGCAACTTGTTTAAGAGCACAGGCACGACCCGCATACGCTCAGAATTGGTCGTTATGATCAGACCCCTGGTGCTCGTGGCGCCTGGCGACGATGTGAATGCGTCGCGTGAACTACTGGAGCGCGTCAGCCGCCATTCCTCGGTTCAACATGTCTTTGACAATGTCAGGGTGGATCTGAAGCCGCTATCGCCTGATGACAAAAAAGAAGTCGAAGCCGAAGCCGGTTCTGCGGCGCCCGGCGACGGTGATGAGACACCATGAAGCTGAATATCGTCAAGATCATTGATGAACTGGTCAGCGAAAACGCTTCCGATTTACATCTCGTGGCCGAAAATCCGCCGATGATACGGGTGCATGGCGTACTGAAAGCCGCAGCGGGCTATGATGTGTTGACGTCTGAGGACATTGAGCAAGCCTTGCAGCTTATCGTGCCGGAGGCCATGCTCGCAAAATTCCGTGCGGAACAGGAGCTGGACATTGGGGTGACCATCGGCGATGGCTATCGCTTGCGCATCAATGTCTACGTCCAGCAAAACAGCACCGCCGCCGCCATCAGGCTGTTGCCGAACGCATTTTTCCCCTTGGGCGAGCTCGGCTTGAACACTGCGTTGCTGAAGCAGATCGTCGCCATGCATTCAGGCTTGGTGCTGGTGACCGGCGCCACCGGCTCCGGCAAGTCAACGACGATTGCCAGCATCGTCAATGAAATCAATGCCACCCGTGCCTGTCACATCCACACCATTGAAGACCCGATTGAGTACCAGCACATCAGCAAAATGGCGCTGGTCACGCAGCGGGAAGTCGGGCGGGACACGGCCAGTTTCGCGGAAGCCTTGCGCCGCTCCTTGCGGGAAGACCCGGATGTCGTGGTCGTCGGTGAAATGCGCGACCTGGAAACAACCACCGCCGCACTGGCCTTGGCCGAAACCGGCCACCTGACCTTTGCGACCTTGCACACCTCGGACGCTGTGCAGACCGTATCGCGCATCATCAGCCAATTTCCAGCTGCTCAGCAAGCGCAGGTTACCATCCAGCTGGAGTCCACTCTGCGCTATGTCATCTGCCAGCAGCTGGTGCCCTGGGACAATAAGCAAGGCCGCTCTCTGGCGGCGGAAATCCTGACGGTCACGCCGGCGGTTCGGGCGTTGATACGTGATGGCCGTACGCATCAAATCAGAAATGCTATCCAAACCGGGCAAGCCGATGGCATGCAGACCATGGAACAAGCCCTGGAAACCCTGGTTGCCAAACGCCTGCTGAGCAAAAAAACAGCCATCGAATTCTGCAATGACCCCGTCGCACTGCTGAATGATGGGGTGTGACAATTAGTCAATTAAAAATTAACCGCCAAGACGCCAAGATTAGCGTTGAAAATTTTGGTTAACGTGCGAAGTATTGTGATAGAAGGCAATATTTGCCATAAGTCGTGGACAGGGGCTTGCCTCGGAGAGACAAAACCATGCTTAACCCCTGGTGGAGCTGTGCGGAGCACAGCGGAACCTGGGGTAGGATGCCCCCACTACTGAGCTCGGGATAGGCGACACTATCGCAATATGGATATGCCGTGGCAAATGAAGACATGTGAGGTGGCAATGTATTTCCCCGGCTCTATATCAAGGGGGCAAAGAGGCGCAAAACCCTGCCGGTAATTCTGCTCAGCAAGTTGATTTTTCTATATTCTTCTTCGGTAATAAATATGCACTTATCCAGGATTTTATCCCAATGTTTTTTTATTCGTCGAGCTAATTCCGCGTCATAGAACAGGACAGCATTTTCATGGTGGAGATAAAAACTTCTGTAATCCATATTAATCGTTCCAACCAGGCTTGTTGTATTGTCGGATACCAAGGTCTTGGCATGAACAAAGCCTGGTTCATATTCATAAATCTTAACTCCTCGCCTTAGAAGCTCCCCGTAATAGCTTCTTCCCACCATCAAGGGGAATCCGCCATGGTCGCCCCGGTGGGGGAAGATCAGCTTGACGTCCACGCCCATTTCAGCCGCTGTTTTCAAGGCGCCTGTCATCCTGTCAGAGATTGCAAAGTAAGGAGAGGTGATATAGACATAGTCTTTGGCCTGGTTAATGATGTTAATATATATTGTTTCGCCTACCCAGTCCTTATCATGGGGGTTTTCTGAAAAAGGTATGGAGAAAGATGGTCTGTTGCTTTTTACGGAGTGGTGGGTTTGCAAATAATCCGGGTGGGTGTCACTGTCATTCCGCAAGTTCCAGAGTTCCAAGACCATGAGAGTAAAGGATTTTACTGCTTCACCTTCAAGTCTGACTCCGGTGTCAAGCCAATGACCGTACTTTTCATATATGTTAGCATATTCATCTGCCAAGTTTACTCCGCCGGTATAGGCTACTTTATTATCTATTACCAATATTTTTCTATGGTCTCTATTATTGTGTACCGTTGTCAAAATAGCATTGACTGGGGAATACACTCTGCACTCAACGCCTGCTTTTTCCAATCGTTTAATTACTTTTTTCGGCATGAAAAACATATTGGTACCGTCGTAGAGAAACTTTACTCTGACGCCTTCTTTTGCTTTTTTAGATAGAATGGCAATGATTCGCTCTAAAATCTTTCCAGGTGAGAGAATAAAATACTCCATAAAGATAAAGTCTTCAGCCTTTTCCAAATCTTCGAACATAGCTTCAAAAAGGTCTTCTCCCAGCTCATAGTACTTAATTTCAGTATTTGAGAAGACAGGGAAGCCCAGTTTGTAAAGGTAGTCTGCGGTCAGCTTTTTCTTTTTGTCCAGCTGTTCCAGGTTAGATAAGACGTCTTCATTTTGCTTATTATAGGGCCAGGCAATTTCTTTTCGTTTTCTTATCAGCCTGGAAACAATTCCCTGTCCTGGCAACAGGTGCAAGAATACGTGTAAGAGCAGTCCGAACACAGGAAAAACTAGGGCCAGCAATATCCAGGAGGTCTTAATGTTCGAGTCGCCCTCGATATTGACTATATAGACAGCAAAAATCGAAGATACGACCAACCACGAAGTTATACTTATCTCGATAAAGCGGAAATATTTTATAAAAATCAGGAAATAAGCCAGCAGTTGTATGGTTAAAAAGCTGGTTATGAAGAGAGCCGGTATTACTTTCAACCTCTTTTTCGGCGGCATGTCATCTTTTTCAGACATTCTTCACCTTGCCTCTTTCCTTGTAAGCGGTCACCGATTGATAATTGGCCGTGCCGGCGGTCGTTTTCAGCGGTAGTGCCTTTACAAGGCACAGCCACATGGGGAGTTCCCCACCCCAGGCTGAAGCCTGGGGTTAAGCATGGTTAAGCGCCTACGGCGCAAGTCCTAGCATCCATGTAAAAGATATATGTGCCGCCTTCAATTTCCCATACGGAAGATACATTGTGAAAAACAGTTTGGAATAATTCCAGAACGGTTGCCTTGTTTTTTTAACGACTCCTTGTCATCACCCCGTTTTGCACATTTAATTTTTCTTAAAGGCGGTGATTTTTTTAAGATTAAGATAATTATTTTCGCCGGTCCAGACGCTAAGCAAGA
>JAAZKQ010000746.1 GCA_012799755.1 Lentisphaerota bacterium
CACAGCACGGTCGGCGCATGCGTATGCCTGGGGTTTCGTTTGCGGGGTCGTGTGCCGCTGCGGGCTGCAAGCCCACAGCACGGTCGGCGCATGCGTATGCCTGGGTTTTCGTTTGCGGGGTCGTGTGCCGCCGCGGGCTGCAAGCCTGCGGCACAGTTAGCGCATGCGTGTGCTTGGGTTTCGTTTGCGGGGTCGTGTGCCGCCGCGGGTTGCAAGCCTGCGGCACAGTTAGCGCATGCGTGTGCCTGGGTTTTTGTTTGCGTGGTCGTGTGCCGCTGCGGGCTGCAAGCCCACAGCACGGTCGGCGCATGCGTATGCCTGGGTTTTCGTTTGCGGGGTCGTGTGCCGCTGCTTGCGAAGCAACAGTTATCATTCGCTGATACGCCCCT
Source organism: Lentisphaerota bacterium (assembly GCA_012799755.1). GTDB lineage: Bacteria > Verrucomicrobiota > Lentisphaeria > Oligosphaerales > Oligosphaeraceae > Oligosphaera. Next base: position 390 of record JAAZKQ010000746.1, read on the forward strand.
GAATCCGTAAAAATGACGACGCATTTTTTACTTTACGGATTCAGGCCATCCTGATCAGAGGTCAACATGGTTTGAATAGTGAAAATGCTTTTGGTCAGCGAATGCGGAAGGCGCCGAGATCGCCTTGGAAGAAAGCCGTATTCTTGTCATAGCCGCCGAAGACCAGCGGGTTGGCACGCCGCCCCTCGAAATGCTCAAGGGGGGCGTCGGTGCTGAGTTCGCCGTTGATGGTGACCTGTAGACGCCCATCCTCCAAGGCGATTTCAACGTCATTCCAAGCATTGGTGCGAAGCTCATGGCGGGTGGTGAAACGATGGGCGTTGGAGGCACGGTCACGCAGGGTGATTTGCAGACACCCCTGTGTGATGAGGACTTGCTCAATCGTGCCAACGCTCTTGCCCTGCTGCCTCATCAGGAACTGCGTGTTGGCGGATTCCGGGCGCAAGCGGAACGAGAGCCGGAAACGACGATAGGGGATAGCGGCGGCGGGGAAGATGAGGTAGTCGTTCCGGCCGTCGAAATGCAGGTAGTCCTGTCCGTTTTCACTGCGCCATTGGGGGCGCCCGCCGGTCTTGGGCTGGGGATGCCGCACCGAGTCCCGGAACGGCATGCACACTGAACTGCCGCCGCCAAGGATGGCGTACTGGTCTTCGCAGCCGGGCGCGGCGACTTTCAGCCAGCCATTGCCGCTTTTCCGGAACACATACTGCAAATCTGGATGCACGGCCGGACGCAGCGGAATCGGCACCGACTTCCCAGTGGTCTCCGAGGGGACGGATTCGGTGACTATTGGCGAAGCGGCAAATTCCGGGTGGAGAATGGCGGCTGAGCGGAAGACGCCGCCGTCCATGGTGACGACGCGCAGTTCCCAGAGGTCGCCGGGCGAGGAGGCGCCGAGCAGAGCGGTCATGTTGACGTCCTGGCGCTTCAGGGCTGGAGCTTCGTTCATCACTTCACGGGCGCGCAGGAGACGGAATTCCGAGGCGCATTGGGGGTCGGTGAGGTTTTGTCCGGCGCCTTCAAGTTCCCGGAGCGTGAAGCGGTAGTGGTGATTGGGCCCCAGTTCCAGCCGGAAGGCGCATTCTTCAGGATGACCGTCAGGTTGAACGGTGAAGGCGATGCCGCGCAGGATGCCGCCGTGGGCTGCCCGCGGCGCCGGCAGCAGCAGAGTGTCCTTGCTTGGGAGTTGATAACGAGTGCTCCCCCAGTGGCGCAGGAAATCATCTACGTCGGCGATGCTGCCGTGCTCGACTTGGCAGCGGATGTAGGGCACCAGTGTATTGACCTCCTGCCAGCCATTGAAGGAGAGGCGGAATTTGAGCGTGTCGGCGGGAATGTCCGCCGAGGCCGACCACACGGTATAGTGGTTTCGCACAAGTTCGACAAAGCGCAGGGGTTCCTGGGATTGGACCTGGACGCCGGCGCGGGTCAGCTCTCCTTCCGGCATGAGGCGCACCGCGCATTGTTCCAGGCGCGGCAGGTCCCGGATGGGTGTCTTCACGTCCTTGCAAATGATATTGGGGCCGTTATGCAGGCGGATGACGCCGAGTCCGTCGGCGATGACGCGGGAGGCACCTTGGGCAAGCTGCAACGTCAGCACCGGATGGAGGAAGGCCGCCGGGGCGAGAGTTTCGGAGGGGATGGTGAATTGGTGGGCCTGGCGTTTTCCGGCGGGGAATTCGACGACTGGTGAGGTCCAGACGCTACGCCCGTCTTCGGCGCGGAGAGCAAGGGCGGCGGAGTAGGCCTCGGGAAAGTCCTCTTCAGGGAGATTCAGCAATTCGAGGTGCAGTTTTTCACCGTAGGCGCGAGCCCAGGGGATGCTGAGCACAAGATTGGGGGTCGGCTCCGCGGTGCGGCTGACATTGGGAAGGCCGAGGTAATTGCGGAAGAGGTACTTGTTGGTCAACCCCTCGCAGACCGTCGGCTCCAGGTTGGTATTTTCATTCAGCTCATTCCATTCCACGAGGATGATGTAGTCGGGATTGGCGGCGAGGGCGGCTTCAAGGGTGCCGCGCAGGAGTTTGGTTCCCTCCTCCAGTATGTTGGAGTTGGCGCGGTGGTTGATATAGCCCTTGGCGATGCCCAGCCCCAGCAGTTTGCCGCGGTAGGCCGGCTCATTCAGCACCGATACCATCACCGGGACGATGATGTTCCGGAAGAACTCCACGTTGCCGTAGCG
>JAAZKQ010000747.1 GCA_012799755.1 Lentisphaerota bacterium
CAGCCGGACAATGACAGCGCCGCCGACTACGCGGTCGTCAGGCAGACCATTCACGACGCAGCAGCGGCGGCGGCGCAAGCCGGCTATGATGCCTTGATTCCCGGCGATGTCATCAGGCGTCTGTTGCAGGATGCCGGGGACACGCCCTTGCCGACTTATCCCTTCATGTCGGGCAAGATCACCTTTTGCTCCTTGCAGCCCATGCGCAGCGTGCCGCGGCGGGTCATTGTCTTGCTGGGCATGGATGACGGCGTTTTTCCGCGCGTGGACAGCAAAGTCGGCTTCAATGTGATGGAGCGGCAGCCTCGGCGTTGCGACCGTTCCCGGCAATGGGAAGACCGCTATCTCTTTCTGGAGTCCATCCTTGCGGCGGAAGAGCGCCTGTGGATATTTTATCGTGGTCGTGACGAGCATAAACATCGTCACTATGTGCCGGCTTTGCCGGTATGTGAATTGCAGGAATATCTGGCTGAAAACTATTGTCTGGAGGATAAGAGCAAGGATGTTGTCGCTGCTCAGACTATCCGTTATCCCCTGCATCCTTTTGCTGCCGAATGCTACGGCTATAGCACGGATGGCCAGGCCATACCCCCGTCTTACAACGAGCACTATTTCGCCGTCGCCGAATACCTCGCCGGCGGCGAGGCACCGGGTGAACGGCCGTTTTGGCCGGTGCAGGAGGCTGGGGAATTGCCTCTGGTCGAGGATGGCGCCGTTGCTCAGCAGGTGCTTGATCTCCGCTGCCTGATCAGTTTTCTGACCAATGCCAGCGAGGCTTTCCTGACGCAAACGCTGGGCTTTCCCGGTCGCGAATGGATTGAACGACGCCATGGCGACCTCGAACCCCTGGACCTCGACGAAAAGGAAAAAAGGCCCTTATGCAGGCGCCTCGCCGAATACCAGAAAACAGGCGACTTGACGCCCGACAAGCGCGCGAAGCTGCTGCGACGCCTGTATGCGGAAAATGCCATTCCGCCCGGCGAGCCCGGCCGCCGCATTTTTGACGAGTGCTTGGAACGCAGTCGTTTTGAGAATGAAGAGTTGCAGAAGCTGTGGGCCGCGCAGAGCAATGAATCCCTTAGTGTGGAATTGGAGCTTGGGGACCGGAAACTGATCTTGCAGGGCTCGGTGCGTATGCGGCTCACGCCCGCGGCCATCCTCGATTGCCGCTTTGAAAAAAGGCCATTGTCCGAAGGGGATGACAAGACGCCTGATTATTACCAGATTGCCGCGCGAGTCCGTCATCTGTTTGTCCAGGCGGCGCTGGGAGAGGCCGCCGCAGATTTGACGACCCGACTGTATTCCTCTGTTTTCAGCGAAAATCCATTGGAACTGACGCCCGATGACGGCTTTTTTGCAGGGCTCACAGCTCGCGAGCAGCTGGTCAAGTTGCTGGGGTATTATTACGCCAACTTGAGTCGGCCCCTGCCGCTATTGGCCAAGGATCAGCTTAAGCCCCTTACTGCCAGGGATAAAAAAATCAGTTCGACATTATTCAACGAGAACCTGCGGAACCCCTTCTTTGGCCGCCTCTATAGTGAGAGTGACTTTGCCGACGAGGATTTCAAGACGAGTATTTATGACGCAACCGATGAACTTTTTGGCAAGATTGTGCCGGTGAAGCAGGGGACGAAATGACCGTAAGCCTACCTGCCCGCTGCGAGACGAGCAGAGCTTTCGGGAAGAGGACGGAAGACGACATGAATGATTTTGACGCCTATTGCTGTCCCTTGGACGGCATAAATCTTGTCGAGGCCGGGGCGGGCACGGGCAAGACCTACAACATTCAAATCTTACTGGCGCGCCTGGTGTTGGAGAAGGCCGTGCCCATCGGGAAAATCCTGGTGGTGACCTTCACCCGCGCCGCCACAGCCGAGCTGCGGGAGCGTGTGCGCGCTATCCTCATGGCGCTTAATCAGGCCGTCAATGGCCGGGAGCCGCCGCCTGATGAGAAGGAGCGCTGTGAGCGCATACTTAAGCGCTTGTCAGGCTTGCCGCAGGGCGAGCCCTTCTGGGACGATGAAAACTACGGCAAGGTACTGAAATCGCAGGTGGCGACTTGGCAGGGCCGGGCGTCGCTGCTGCTTGGCCGGGCCTTGCGAGACTTTGACTTGGCGGCCATTTCGACCATCCACAGCTTCTGCCAGCGCATGCTCAGCGAAAATGCCTTCGAGAGCGGCATTCGCTATGGCATGGAATTGCGGACGGACATCCGCCAGGTCACTGCAGCCATCGTCCAACAGTTTATCCGGCAGGAGTTTTACGCCGGCGAGGGCCGAGCCATGGCCGTCTGGGAGGCGCTCGACATGGACTGGCAGCAGATCAAGATGGATGAGGCATCTGAAACGGGCAACTCTTGGGGCAAAAGGCAGGATTTTGCCGGTGCCGTGCTGGCCGCCATGAGCAGCTCCGGCATCATCAATTACTGGGGCGTCGAATTGGGCAAGGAGGAAGAGTTGCCCAGCCGCGACAAGCTGCTGGCTGATATCGCCGCCGCCATGGCGGCGCTGCGGGGAAAGGAAAAGGAAAGAAGGACATTTTTTGAGCTGCTGCAAACGTGTCTTTCAAGCGATCATTGGAAAAAAGTCGCCGCCAGGGCCGCGCTGTCGGACCAAGACGGCGTTGTTTGCCCGCTGGCCTTTGCGAAGGAGTTGAATGCGGAGCAACTCATAAAATGTTCCAAGAAAACAAAACTTGATGAGCTCGAGGCCGGCCTGGCTCTGCCGGCCAATGAAGCGCTGCTGGCGGATTTCGTGCGGCTGGCGGAGCTCCTCCAGAAGTACCGTAGCCGTTGTTACATTGACGCATTGGCGTATGTGGAGACAGAACTCTCCGTGCAGAAAAGCCGCGATGGCTTCATGACCTACGAGGACCTGCTCAATGAGCTTGACGAGCGTCTGGAGAAAGGTGATCGTGCCCCGGTTTTGCAGGCGCGCATCCGCGAGCTTTTTCCCTATGCTCTGGTGGATGAGTTCCAAGATACCGACCCCGTGCAATTCCGGATTTTCCACCGGATTTTCACGGGTGCAGGCGCTACGGGCGGTTTTTTCATGATTGGCGATCCCAAGCAGGCGATATACGGCTTTCGTGGCGGGGATATCTACACCTATCTGGATGCATGCCGCCAAGTGCCTGCCGAGCGCAAGTACACCTTGCGGACCAACTATCGCGCCAGTGAGAGCTTCATTGCGGCCTTGAATGCGTTTTATCACTACAACCAGCCGTATCCATTTGCGCATGAGGATATGGGCTGCCCCGAAACGCTTTCGCCGGACCCGAATCCACGTGTCTTGTACAAAGACGGCAAGGTCTTTGCACAGCCTTTGCAATTCAATGCCGTGGCTGGCAATGTCGGCGACGTGATGGCGGTTGCCGTGGCCAAGCTAAAGGACATGGGGGCGGACGGCGGCTGGGAAATTGCCGCCCAGGACGGCGAGCGGCGGGCCTTGAAATACAGCGATTTCGCCGTGCTCTGCCGCTCAAACGACAACGTGGCGGCATTTGAGAAAGCCTTGCGCAAGGCAGGCGTGCCCTCCGTGCGCATTGGCGTCAGCAACGTCATGGTCTCGGAGGCGGCGGCCTGCGTCAGTGATTTGCTTACCGTACTCAATGATCCGAGTGACAGCCGCCTCCTGGTCAAATTGTTGGCGTCGCCGCTCTATGCGCTTGACGCCCGGGAGATTTACGATCTGAAAAACAGTCAGGATTCCCAGCACTCGCTGACGACTTATCAGGACAGTTTGAGCAAATTTTCCCTGCAGTGGGATAAGCGCTCTTTCAGTTGGATGCTGCAACATCTGCTTGCGGACAACACACAGGGCATTTTGCGTACCCTCGTGTCGCAAGTTGATGGCGAGCGGCTGCTTACCGACTTTCTGCACATTATGGAACTGCTCAGTCGCGCTGAAGACGAAAATGGCTTTGGCAAGGAAGCCCTGATTGCCTATTACGAGCAGCAGCGACTCATGGGCAGGGACGGCGAGAACACTGGCGGCGAAGACAGCGAGCAGCTCATCCGCCTGGCAAGCGAGCGCAATGCGGTGTTGCTCTCAACCGTACATACAAGCAAGGGTTTGGAGTACCCCATCGTCTTTTTGCCGGACTTGTATACAGGTAGCGGCGGCGGCAGGAATAGCCGGCCCAATATCAACTGCCATGTCGAACGCGATGGCCGCATGCAGGCGCTGCGGGATGTCACCAATATCGGGACCTACAAATCACTCTGTGATCTGGAAGCGCTGCAGGAAAGACAGCGGCTGCTCTACGTCGCCATCACTCGTGCCAAGTTCTTCTGTGCGGTGTTCATGAAAGAGAGCGAAGGTCAAGCGAGCCAGGCGATCTTCAAGTATATCTTCCGCCGGCGCGACAATAGCCAAGCGCTCCCGAACAATCGGGGTGAACTGGTGAAGTGGTTCGAAAAGATTATGGCTGTGGAGTGGACGATTGACGCGGCGGAGCTGCCGGGGCTCTGCGTGAACAGGCTTGCGCCTGAAGCCGCTCAGCCGGCAATGCCGCCCGCCGCCGTCCCGACGCAGGAGTCGGGGTCTGCCGTCGTTGCCACTGCCACGCCGGCGTTGACGCGCGCGGTCTTCCCGACGGCAAGCGGCTTGGTGACGCCGTTTTGGAACACAATCAGCGCATCCTCGCTGATTGGTCGAATCCATGCCGCCGCTGATAAGAGTGAGCGCATGCGGGCAGCGAGTCCGACGATGCCCGGCGCCGACAGCGGCCAGGATTATGATGATGCGGACAATGACGACGAGGGGCGCCAGGACGCCTCGGCAAAAAAGAACATGACGGCCGCGGACTGGGCGGCCTTGCCCAAAATCTTCACCTTCAGCCGCGGGAAAAAGGCCGGCATCTGCTGGCACAACGTTTTTGAAGCCATTGATTTTCAGGCCCAAGAGGATGAGCTGCGCGAGGTGGCGCGGGAGAAACTCCGCTTGTATTCCCTGTTGCAGAACGACGAAGAGCTTGAGGTCTTTATGGACATGGTTCGCCAGGTATTGAACGCGCCATTGCGGCCCGAATTTGGCGGCGCTTTCAAGCTCGCTGATGTCGCCATGAGCGACCGCCTTTCCGAACTCAGTTTTGATTACTGCCTCCCGGTCGGGGACGGGGTGGTCCTGCCGGCCGAGCTGCTCAAACGCTATGACCTGCCGGTTGATTATGACATCAGGACCGAGGCCATCCGGGCGCTGACCGGCAGCATTGACCTTGTGCTGCGCCATGGCGGCCGCTATTACATCGTGGACTGGAAGTCCAATGTCATTGACTACGACCTCGCCAATTTCAGCGGCGAGGGGCTGCGGGCTGAAATGCGCAAACACGCCTATGGCATGCAATACCTGGTCTATGCCGTGGCGCTGACCGAGTATATGGACGACCGCCTCGGGCATTTCGACCAGGAGGACTACGAGCGGCTCTTTGGCGGTGTTTTCTATATTTTCCTGCGCGGCGTGGATGCCGCCGCGCCTGGCCAAGGCGTCTTTTACAAGCGTCCCGCCTTCGCGGATATCCAGCAACTCCGCGAAGTCATTGGCCGCAACAAGCCTTCCCGTTGAAGCGCTCCAAGGCAGGGTGAATCCTCGCCACGGACATCACCATTTCAGCAATCGGAATGAACATGGATATCCATAGCGACTTTCTCGAAAAACTCGACCTGCTGCAGTCTTTCAGCAGCATTGAAAAGGAATTCGGCCGTTTCCTCTGTCGTCTGGCGCGCATTGCCAAGGGAGTGCCGGCCGCCGATTCGGCTGCCCAACCGGATGATGCGCTGTGGCGCTTCCTGGGTTATTTGCTTATGCGCTATGTCGCTGATGGGCATAGCTGCGTTGATATTCAACACAGGCGGCAGGCCCTGCTGGAGCAGCTGGCCGCCGGCGAGGCGACCGATAAGCTCAGCGCAGATGATGTCGCGGTTCTGCGTGATGGGATGAAGAAGCTGTCGGTATCATCATGGCATGACGCCCTCCGCCGCTTGCAGCGCGAGTATCCGATGATCGTCGCCACGCGCGTGGAGCAGGGCACGCCGCTGGTATTTCATAACGATGCCAATGGCCGGTCGCTGCTGTATCTGAACAAGTACCGTCAGTATGAGCTTGATGTTGCTGCCTGGATGCGGCAGGCCGCTGCGGAGCAAACGGGTTGCGAGTTGCCCCTGGCGGAGATTCGCCGGGTCTCAACTTATTTCAGCGCCGGTTCGGACGGTTCGGACTGTCAGCTGCTGGCGGTGCAGAAGGCTGTCGGGCGGCGCTTTGCCATCATCACAGGCGGGCCGGGCACGGGCAAAACCACGGTGCTGAGCGCCATTCTCGCCCTGATTTGCCGGGACCATCCGCAGTGGCGCCTTGCCTTGGCTGCGCCGACCGGCAAGGCAAAGGCCCGCATGCAGGAAGCCATTACCGCCGGCGTGGAAAAGCTTGGCGATGCTGTTTCTGACGAAATCAAGAAGCAGCTTCTCAGCCTGCAGGCCAGCACGGTGCATTCGCTGATCGGTTTGCGGCCGGACAAAGTCAAGCCCATTTTCCATGCCGGGAAGCGATTGCCCTACGATATGGTAGTGGTGGATGAAGCGTCCATGCTGTCCTTGCCGAATATGGCGCAGCTGCTGCGGGCGCTTAAGCCGGACGCGCGCTTGCTGCTGCTTGGGGATAAGGATCAGCTATCCAGCGTCGAAACCGGCAGCGTCCTGGCCGATCTTTGCCGCTGCGAGACCTTGCGGGACGCGATAGCCGTCCTGGACAAGAATTACCGCGCCGCCAACAATCGCGCCCTGACCGACTGTGCTCAGCGCGTGGTCACGACCAAAGACGCCGCCGCCATCGCGCAGTTGGCTGAGGACTTCTACTCCATGCGTGCCGACGAGAGTCAACCCGGCGCGGAGTTCAAAGTCAGCGTGTCGCCGGAAGCCGGCAAATTGGCTGACGCGCTCACAGTGGTGATCAAGGAATGGGGGCTTGTTGGGTGGAAACACGCCAAAACCCTTGATGAGTGCTTCAAGTACGTTGATTCTTTCAAGGTCTTGGCCAGCAATCGTGAAGGGCCTTTCGGCGTGGTGAATCTCAACAAGATCATGCCCGAGATTCTCGGCATCAAGCCCCTGGCCGACGGCACGCCCTTGATGATCCTGGAAAACAACAAGCTGACCGGCCTGAACAATGGCGATATCGGCGTTGTCTGGAAAAACCAGGTGTGTTTTCCCAACCCCGAATGGGATGGCCGGGAGACAGCGAACAAATACCGGGTTTTCGCGCTCGGCGGTTTGCCGGCCTACGAGCTGGTCTATGCCATGACCATTCACAAATCGCAGGGCTCGGGTTATGAGAAGGTTCTTATGGTTCTGCCGGAGAAGGACAATCCTGTGCTGACCCGCGAGTTGGTGTACACCGGCATCACGCGCACCGAGCTCAAGTTCCGCCTATGGGCGCCCAAAGAGGTGCTGAAGACAGCCCTGCTGCGGCCAACCCAACGCATCTCCGGTCTGGTTGCAGCGCTGGACAACAAAGAGGAGTAGTGGGGGCTACTGAGGCCCGGGGCTTGTAAGCGGTCACTCATTGATAACAGCCCGTTCCTGCCGCCTTTTGTTTTCAGCGCCAAAGGCCCCCCACATGCCAACGGGACACGAGGTGGCGCTTTGCGGCGGGGCGGCGTCAAAAAGGCGGTCTGGGCAACGGCTGCCAATGAGTGGTCAATGACCGTGTCGTTATGCCCGTGTTTGGCAAAATAGAGGGCAAGAACCGAGGAGTTGGGGCTCATCTGAACTCACAGGAAACTGCGCGAAAATCCTTATGAGAACTGCGCTGAAATCATGGCAATGCACAAAATGCTGTTACTCGGCGATTTTTTGCGTGAAAAAAGCCGGTTTTTCGGCTATGTTTCGTGCCGTTCCTTGAAATCATCAGCCCACCCACCCTAGG
>JAAZKQ010000748.1 GCA_012799755.1 Lentisphaerota bacterium
TCAGGCTGGGGTGGCGGCTCCCCATGAGGCAGTGCCTTGTAAAGGCGCTACAGCTGAAAAAGACCACCGGTACGACCGCTATCAACGAGTGACCGGCTACAAAAGGGGAGCAATCGGTCACGTGATGCTTTCCGGAAGGGCTGGGGAAGGCCCAAGGTCATCTGTCGCTCTGCCAAACCTGATCAAAAAGATATAAATATATTAATACTTTTTTATTTCTCTGGCTTGCAATTCGCGGTTATGAAGTTTATACTAACTTTGTATTGATAAAAATATATCAATATAAAAATATCTCTTTTAAGCAATGGAGGCAGTGTTTTATGGCTAACCAGGCGAAGGCAGTGGAAGCGGCGTGCGGTGCGGGCGACGAGCTGGCGATGTTGGATGCGGTGATCTCGAGGGTACAGGCTGCTCAGAGTCGCTATGCGGAATACAGCCAGGAAGCGGTTGACACGATATTTCGGGCGGCGGCATTGGCGGCAAATGAGGCCCGGATACCCTTGGCGAAGCTGGCGGTGGAAGAGACGGGCATGGGGGTTGTTGAGGACAAGGTGATCAAGAATCACTTTGCGTCTGAGTATGTGTACAACAAGTATAAGAATGAGAAGACCTGTGGTCAGATTGAGTTTGACGACGCCTTCGGCATTATCAAGCTTGCCGAGCCGGTTGGTTTGATTGCCGGCATCGTGCCGACAACCAATCCGACTTCGACGGCGATCTTCAAATCCCTGTTGGCGTTGAAGACGCGCAATGGCATCATCTTCAGTCCGCATCCGCGTGCCAAAAAGAGCACGATCGCGGCGGCAAAGATTGTTCTGGAGGCAGCGATTGAGGCGGTGGCGCCAGAGGACATTATTTCCTGGATTGAGGAACCCAACGTTGCCCGCAGTCAGCATCTGATGGGGCATCCGGCAATCAATATGATTCTGGCCACCGGTGGTCCGGGCATGGTCAAGGCGGCCTATTCAAGCGGCATTCCGGCAGTTGGTGTCGGCCCCGGCAATACGCCTGCTTTGATGGACGAGACTTGCGACATTCTGATGGCAGTCAGTTCAGTTATTCAAAGCAAGACTTTTGACAATGGCATGATCTGCGCCTCCGAGCAGTCCGTCATCGTCGTTGATAAGATTTACGAGGAAGTCAAGGCTGAATTTGCCAAACGCGGCGCCTATCTGCTCAATGCCGAGGAAGCGGCCAAAGTCGCGGCCATCATCATTGTTGACGGCAAGCTCAATGCCGGGATCGTTGGCCAAAGCGCCGTCAAAATCGCCACCATGGCCGGCCTGAAAGTTCCTGAGTATACGAAGGTACTGATTGGCGAGACCGAGGGCGTCGGCAAGGAGTATCCCTTCAGCGTCGAAAAACTCTCACCGGTTCTGGCCATGTACAAGGTGAAGGATTTTACCGATGGCTTGCTGCTGGCTCGCAAACTGCTGGACTTTGGCGGCATCGGCCACACCAGCGTGCTCTATACCAATCCACGCAATGCGGAAAACATCAAGCGTTTCGGCGAAGAAATGAAGACCTGCCGCACGCTGATCAACATGCCTTCCAGCCAGGGCGCCATCGGCGACGTCTTCAATTTCAGACTTGATCCTTCGCTCACCCTGGGCTGCGGCACCTGGGGCGGCAATTCGGTCAGCCAGAACGTTGCTCCGAAACACCTGCTGAATATCAAAACAATTGCCGCGCGGAGAGAGAACATGCTGTGGTTCCGGGTGCCCGACAAAATCTACTTCAAATACGGCTGCCTCCAAGAGGCCCTGCGCGATCTGGGCGAAGACGGACGCAAACGCGCCTTTATCGTGACCGACCGCTTCCTGTACAATACCGGCATGCACAGCGACTTGGTGCGTTGCCTGGAAGAGATGGACATCAGGCTTGACATCTTCAGCGACGTCGAACCCGATCCCACCTTGGCGACGGCCTACAAGGGCTTGGAACGCATGAACGCTTTCAAGCCGGACACGATCATCGCCTTCGGCGGCGGCTCCCCGATGGATGCGGCCAAAATCATGTGGCTGCTCTATGAACATCCCGATGTCCATTTCGACGATATCGCCATGCGCTTCATGGATATCCGCAAGCGCGTCTACA
>JAAZKQ010000749.1 GCA_012799755.1 Lentisphaerota bacterium
CACCTAAGCAAGGTGACCCGCCGAAGCAGGGTGAGAAGCCTCAGCCGCCGCCCAAGCAAGGTGAGAAGCCACAGCCGCCGCCGAAGCCGGGCGAGAAGCCTCAGCCGCCACCGAAAAAGGAGCCGCCCTGGGTGATTACCGTCAAGTATCGCGGCTTGTACAAGGGTATTACCGGCAAGGAGATGGCCTTTATTGACGCGAAGAACAGCAGGGGCAACAAGCAGGCTCAGAAGGTCGGGCGGAAGTTTTATCTGCCTGCCAATGGTCGAGTCTACGATGCGATGACCGTGCGTTCCTTTGATGCGCAGCAGGTGGTGTTGAGCTATGGCAAGGGCAAGGAAATCGCGTTGGAGCTAGGCAAGGAAAAGAAAGTAACGATTGATGAGTGAGATGACAAGCAACCCCCTCGCCGCCGGCGGTGATGTGATCAGTATTTTGTTGGCGCAGCGGGTGATCAATGACGAGCAGGCCGACCAAGTTCGGCGGCGGATGCGCCGCGAGCAGACTTCCGCCCATCAGGCTATCCTGGATTTGGGCTTTGCCAGCCAGGAATTGGTGTATCGAGCCTTGAGTCAGGTTACCGGCGTGCCCTTTGTTATTTTAGGCGAAGTTGAGATCAGCGATGCCGCCACGCAGAAGGTGTCGCCCAAGGTCGCCTTGCACTATCAGTTTGTGCCCATCACCCTTGAACGCGGCACGATGAAGGCGGCTTTTGCCAATCCGCCCAATCTCCATGACCGGGAAAATCTGCGGCTGCTGCTGGGTGTGCGTCTTGATCCGGTGCTGGCCACGCCCAATGAAATCAGCTTGACCTTGAAGAAAATCTATGGCATTGGCGCCGGCAAGGTGATACAAATCACCCAAGAGCGCCGCGCTCAGAGCCTCGAGGTGGTCGAGGGCACTTTTGATGACCGGGAAGAGCAGATTCTCGACGAGGGGGCGCACGGTGAGGACGCCAGCATCATTCAGTTGGTGAACGAGATCATCACTGAGGCCATCCGCATGCATGCGACGGATATTCACATTGAGCCTTTCCGCGGCAAAGTCCGCCTGCGTTACCGCATTGACGGCATGCTGCGGGAAATCCCAACGCCGCCGGGCATGGTCGCCTTGCACGACGCGATCGTCTCTCGTCTGAAGATCATGGCGCGCTTGAATATCGCTGAAAAACGCCTGCCCCATGACGGACGTATCCGACTGATTCTCGGCGGTGAGACTTCCGATTTGCGCGTGTCCATTATGCCGACGCGTTTTGGCGAGACGATCTGTCTGCGTGTGCTGAGCAGCAGCGCGATCTTTCTCGACATGAGTGAGCTGGGGTTAAACCAGTCTCAGTTAGCCATCCTCAGGCGCTTGGTGTCGCTGCCCCATGGCATTGTGCTGGTAACAGGACCGACCGGCAGCGGTAAGACGACTACGCTCTACGCCGCGCTGGCCTTCGTGCGAGACAAGAACCCCGAACGCAAGATCATCACGGTTGAGAACCCGGTTGAATATGAACTGTCGGGCACCAGCCAGATTCAAATGCATGCCGAAATCGGCCTGACCTTTGCCAGCGCCCTGCGCTCCATCCTGCGACACGACCCGGACATTATTCTGGTTGGCGAAATTCGTGACAACGAGACGGCCGACATTGCCATTCAGTCGGCGTTGACGGGCCATTTGGTTTTGTCAACTTTGCACACCAACGACTCGGTTGGCGCCGTGAACCGCCTGGTGAACATGGGCGTCGAGCCCTATCTGGTGGCGGCGTCCATGGTCGCCGCCTTGGCCCAGCGCCTGGTGCGCCGCATTTGCAAACACTGCAAGGTGGAAGACGAGAATATCAGCCGTCGCGAGCGGGCTGAGATTGCCGATGTCCTCGGCGTTGCCGCCGAAGACGTCCAAGCCTGGAAAGGGGCGGGCTGCTTGGAATGTGATCAGAGCGGCTATCGTGGCCGAGTGGCCATATACGAGATATTCCTGCTCGACGAAGAAATTCAGGACTTGGTATCGGCGGAAGCCGGCACCAGCGTCTTGCGCAAAACGGCCATTGAACATGGCATGCGCACCTTGCGTCAGGACGGCTGGGAGAAAGTCAGCCTGGGATTGACGACCATTGAGGAAGTCCAGCGCATCACCAGCACCTTCCAGATCGGCTATGACCTGGGCGAGACGGACTAAGCCTGTCGCTCGGACTGCGCCGGCATGCGCCCCCCCTCGTTGGTTTTTACCTGGCATGAGCTCAGCCGCATGTTCCCGGGCCGCACGGCAGTGGCCCATGGAGGCTACCCATGCTTGAAATGAATGGCCGACCGGAAACTCCAGCAACACCCCCCCAGGCCATTGGCGCCGTGTCGGTTGTCATTCCTTGCTACAACGAGGCGTCACGGCTCAAACGCTGGTGCGATCTGATTACGGCCAATGCGTTTCTGGATTGGGAGTGGATATTCGTCAATGACGGCTCACGAGACAACAGCCGCCAAGTGCTGACGGCTATGGCCTGGGACCTTGAGTCCTACGGCATGCGCATTGTTGATTTGCCGCAGAATCGCGGCAAAGGCGCGGCGGTCCGGGCGGGCTTTTTGGCCGCCACCAAGCCATGCGTCGGCTATGTTGATGCCGACTTGGCCGCTTCGCCGCTGGATTTTCAGTTTTATCTCGACGATGATGTGCGGCAGGGCCGTACACTGCTGCTGGGCATACGTCTGCTGAACGCCGAAGGGCTTGTGCAACGCAATTTCTTCCGGCACGCTCTCGGGCGCATTTACCAGACCTTGTTTTCTTGGTGCCTGGGCAGCACGATTTACGACAGCCAGTGTGGCTTCAAGCTGTTGGCCAGCGCCAAGGCCAAGGCTTTGGCGGCTGAGATGCGTTGCGATGGTTTTGCCTTCGACGCCGAGTTGTTGCTGTTTGCCCAGCGGCGGCATGGCATGCGACTGCGGGAAGTGCCCATTGCTTGGGTCGAACGCGGCGGCAGTTCGGTGCGCCCGTGGTCGGCCTTTCGGATGCTTGTTGATCTGTGGCTGATCCGCCGCCGCCTTCGGCGGCAGTGAGCCTGCCTGAATACGTTGCCGAGGCGCTGCCTGCCTGCAACCCGCGGAGCAATGGACAGGGTGGACAGGGTGGACTCTGTGGACAAGGTGGACAAGCACCTGTTTCCTGTCCGTTCTGCAGCACCAAGCGCATGTTTCCCGGCCGTACTGCGGGCTGTGCAGCCGCAGCGTGACATGACCCCGCAAAACGGCGCCAAGCGCTCCAGTTTCCCGGCCGTGGACAACATGTGCCATCGTCC
>JAAZKQ010000750.1 GCA_012799755.1 Lentisphaerota bacterium
CTCCCGCGACAGGCCAGCGCCGAACCGACCGACCCGCCTGGCCGACGCATTGCCATCTTCAACGATGACGCCTTCCCTCGCGAACCCGGCCACGCCGACGCCGTGCGCCTGGCCGAACTCCTGCGCCGCCGCGGCTTCCAGCCCCTCCTTGTCAATGCCAGTGAATTGGCCGAGGAAAAGACGCTCGCCAAGGCCAATATTGACCTGCTCATTCTTCCCCAGGCGCCGTACTTTCCCCGCGAAGCCGCCGAGCTCTTTCGCAACTACTTGCGTCAAGGCGGCGCCTTCTTCTCAATTGGCGGCTATCCCTTCGATAGCCTTCTGAGTTACTACGGCCCCGGCCGATGGCAGCTGCTGCCCATGGCCGTGACCGCCAGCCAGATTGACACGCTGACAAGCCGTCCCGCCGCCTTCGGCCTCAACACGCGCTATGGACAAGCGGGCGACACCATGAAACTCTCGCCCTATCAGATCGGCGTCTGTGATCCATCCTTTATCCTCCAACACGTCCACAGTCTGCGCCTGTCGCCGGAGCAGCAGCTGCTCTCCGCAAACTGGGAAAGCGTCGGCCCGCTGGAAGGCCCGGCCGCCGTCGCCATGACGGGATCGAACAGCCCCGTCTTTCCACGCGTCCACGGCCGCTATCTGCCGCTGCTGCAAGCGCGGGACATCTACGGCCGCAATCGCGGCCCGGTCGCAGCAGCCGTCTTCAATCACGACGGCCCCTGGAATGGCTCAAACTGGGCCTTCGTGACCGCCAGCAACCGCAACCTTTTTGACGGCAGCGAGCCGGTTCTTGACGAGCTCTTCGTCGCCACCTGCGAACGCCTGCTGGCCGCCGCCTACATCGTCCACAGCGATTGCGACAAGCCCTGCGCCCGCCCGGGCGAAAGCGTGGACTTCACGGCGCGCTTCCGCATTCACGAAAGTCTCCAGGACGGTTTGAGCGTGCAATGGCTGCTTGACGGCAAGGCCATCCACGAAACGGCCGTAGATGCCATCACCGCCATTGACGCCCTGCCCGCCTATGGCGTGGCCGAACAGCGCGCGACTTGGACTGTCCCCGCCGACAGTACGCAGGATTTCCACCGCTTCGAGGTCATTC
Source organism: Lentisphaerota bacterium (assembly GCA_012799755.1). Lineage (GTDB taxonomy): Bacteria > Verrucomicrobiota > Lentisphaeria > Oligosphaerales > Oligosphaeraceae > Oligosphaera. Next base: position 1,106 of record JAAZKQ010000750.1, read on the forward strand.
TCCGCCGCCACGGCCAGGTCCTTGACCGCGTGAACAACGGTCTGGTGGTCTGGCAGGAAGAGAGCATCAAGCAAGGCCTCAGCATCAGTCAACAGGGCAACTACTTCCAGCTCAATGACCGGCCCTGCTTCTTCACCGGCACCAACACCACCGGCATGATGTGGTTCTCGGACAACGAGAATCCCCTCGTCTGGCAACGGGATTTTCAAGGCATGCGCGACTACGCGCTCAACACCCTGCGCATCCTGCATTTTTCGCCCTTCTGCAAAGTACCCTGCGCGTACAGCCACACCCCGCTGGACTTGCGTGAACGCCCGGAACGAACCCAGCGCCAGACGGACGCCATCGTCCAGCTCGCCCAAACCAAACAAGTCACGGTCTTCCTTTCCCTCCATGACTGGCAGAACCTTGATCTGAGCGACGAGGAACTCGCCGCTCAGCAGGATTGGAATGCCTTCTGGACTCGCCGTTACCGCAATGTGCCCGGAATCTTCTATGACATTCAGAACGAGCCCAGCACCCGTCTGCAAAACCAGGAGGTTCTCCAGCCACTCTTCCGCCAGTGGCTCGCTGAGCAGTACGGCTCCTTCGACAAAGCACAGGAAGCATGGCAGCAACGAGACGGCAGCGACAACATTGACTTCGCCGTCAAGGCCGGCAGCTGGGACGACCTCCGCGGCCGCGACAATGAAGTCTTCCGCGCCCATGTCTTCCGCCGCTGGGTCGCCCAAAATCGCGACGGCATCAAAGCCGGCGACAGCGATGCCCTGAGCACGGTCGGCTACCTGCAAAATCTCACCGCCTCTGACAAATTCTGGGGCAGCCAGGAACAGGATTTCACCAACGTCCATCACTACGGCGCCCTGGCTAACCTCCGTTCCGTCCTCAAAATGATGGACCGGCGCTATGCCGGCAAGAGTTTTTCCCTTGGCGAATTCGGTTCGCGCGTGGCGCATACTGCCCGCAATGCGGGCGACTGGGGCGACCCTGCCGACGCCTCGGTCAAGCATTTTCTTGCAGTAGGGCATTGCGCCTTCGGCATGGGAGCGGCCTTCGTTGCCAACTGGTCGTGGAAAGACTTCCAGGACTGTGTTTTCCCCTGGGGCATCACCCATGCCGACCTTACCGCCAAGCCCGTACTGCAAGCCTATCGCAACTTCGCGCTGCTCTGCCGCAAGGCCGAACCGGTCTATGCCGCGCCCAAGCTCTACCTGCTCATCCCCGACGGTTGCCGCTACGGCTATCGCCAAAACGACATCCATGAAGCCCTGCGCCTGGCTGTTGACGCCCTGCTGACACTGAACGTGCCCTTCTCCGTCATTCACGAGTGGGACCTGGCCCAGCTTCCCAAAGAAGCCACGACGCTCATCTGGCCCATGGCCTATGCCGTCAAGGATGAGAGCTTCGCGCAAGTACGCGACTTTGTCCGCAACGGCGGACAGCTCCTCTTCACGGGCGATGTCCGCTACGGCTACGACCGCCAGGCCGACCGGCTGGAACGCTTGGAACAATTAGGCATACACAGCGCGCTGCCGCCCGTCCCCTTCGCCGACAACGCCCCGGCTGCAACCAAGCTCATCTTCAGCCAGGACCGCAAGGTCGCCTGGCTTCCCGGCGCCTTTGAACTGATCAGCCTCAAGACACCCAACGCCATTTTCGAACTGCCCAGCCCTAAGACACCCCCCAACGCCATTCGCGACGCCTATCGCGACTTTCTTGATTCGCACAGCAAAGTCAAACGCATCGTCCTCAATATTGATGACGGCACGGTCCTGGCGTCCTACGTCCCCTTGCGCAATGGCCAGGCGCTCGCCGTTGTCAATATGTCCCCCGAACAACGTCGCATCGTTGTGCCCGCTCAGGACGGCACGCCCGAAATCGCGGTCACCGTCGCCGGCGACCGTACAGCCTTTGTGATGCTTAAACCCGACGGCGCTGTCGTCGCCGCCTCTGCACAAGGCGACATCAGCGTTGCCGGCCGGCAAATCTGTCACGGTCAAAGCGACGTGGCCTTCGTCGCCTTGGACAACAGTGACCTCGCCCGGTCGCGGCGACTGCTCTGCCTGCCCTTTGGCGTCGGCAAGGCCACTCTGAACCGCGGCGGCGATGCAGCGGCGCTTGCGGGCGCCATCGGCGAATTCCGCAATGCCCAATGGATTGAACTGGCGCCCTGCCCGGCCACGCCGAGCGGCAAAGCCGTCACCATGGACATTGACGCCGTCTCTGCCTACGACCTGCGCGTGCTGACCACCGCCGGTGAACAGCAACACGCCATTGAGGCTCTCAGCGCCATGTTGCTGCTGAAGCCGCTGCCATGATGAACCTTTTCACGTTGTCAGTGACAAGTGTGCAACTCAGCGCCAAGTTCCGTAGCCGCCGCTAAGCCACGGAACGATGGACTCTATGGACGCGATGGACTCTATGGACAATATGGACTCTATGGACGCCAACACCTGCTCGCCCGCCGTCCATACTGTCCATATTGTCCATACTGTCCATAGCAGCTTGCAGGAACAACAATGTTCAAAGAGTGACCGGCTACCTCCCCTTGGTAAGCAGTCACTCTTTGGACAACACCCCATCTTTCGTGTTTGCTATGTCGCACCCTTACAGGGTGCAATTTCGGCGGGATACTCCACCCGGGGCGGCGCGCGCTTTCAGCGCGGCTTGCCCCGGGCTGGTATGTGGGGCCCTTTCAGGGCATTCTGCCGCTTCGCGGCCAAGGTGCCAAGCTGCACCAGGCGCGTCCTCTCCCAGTCGCGCAACAGACATCCAGCCCGCAGCATCAACAAGCTCTCGTCAAATGGGCATCTTTGCGCCGTAGGCGCTCAACCATGCTTAACCCAACTTCCCCGGGAAGCGCCTTTTGCCAGGCAGGGCCACGCAGGAAAAATGTAGCAAGTAATTTATTAATTTATTTTCTTTTATCTTTTTGACATAAAAAATGATAGGATTATATTATGTAGCATTATGTTTGTACAGACGTCCAGA
>JAAZKQ010000751.1 GCA_012799755.1 Lentisphaerota bacterium
CAACATGGCCGTGCCCGTCTTCGTTGACATTGATCCCGAGACCTTCCTCATGGACCCGGCCAAGATTGAAGCCGCCATCACGCCGCGCACCAAGGCCATCATCGTCGTACACCTCCATGGCCTCTGCTGTGACATGGACCCCATCTGGGCCATCGCCAAAAAGCACAATCTCAAAATTATTGAAGACGCCTGCCAAGCGCACAATTCTCTCTATAAAGGCAGAAAAGCCGGCACCCTCGGCGATTGCGCCGCATTCTCCTTCAATCAGAACAAATGCATGACCTCCGGCGAAGGCGGCATCTTCGTCACCAACAACCGCGAAATCTTCAACCGCGGCATGAGCCTCGTCGGCTTCGGTGACATGCAGCCGACTAAAACCGCACCCGAATTCCCCGCCTACGCGCTGGGCTATAAGTTCAGCAACAACGAAATCACCGCCGCCTATGCGCTTGCCCAGCTGCGCAAATTCCCCGGCTATTACGAGCAGCTGCTCGCCAACGCCCGCGCTCTCCACGATGAGCTGCGCAAGGCCAATCTCAAGGGCCTCAAACTGCCCTACGAGCCTGCCAACTGCACCCACAACTGGTACAATTACAATCTCCGTATTGACTTCGACGCCATCGGCATGAGTGGCAAAACCGACGCCGAAAAGAGCCAATTCCGCCACGCCGTCTGCAAGGCTCTCCAGGCCGAAGGCATCATCTGCGGCGTCTGGCAACGCTGTATTCTGCCCGAAATGACCGTCTTCAGGGCCCAGAACGCCTACGGCCACGGCTACCCCTGGGCAGTCCCCGGCGCCTCCGATGGCATTGACTACGATCTGGCCAATTTCCCCAACGCCGTCAAGTACTGCTACTCGCACATCGCCATCGTCCAGATTCTCCGCGCGCCCAATGACACCAGCATGGCGCGCAAGGTCGCCGAGGCAATCAAGAAGGTCTTCACCCAACTTGATAAAATTGACCCGGCAAAAATCTCCTGAAAATAAGCATTGAGCGGTTCCGGCGGCACAGAACAAGCCGTCGGAGCCGCCATGAGCAAAGGCCGGTCACACTCGCGCAGTCTCACTCCTCGCGTACCTGCCAGCTAGAAAGGGCACCGCATGAAACTGTCCATGATGTCCTATACCCTCGCCCGTCTGCCGGGTTTCTCCGTGCCGGGCATGTTCACCATGGCCAAAGAGCTCCAGCTCGAAGGCGTTGACATGGTCACCCTCTACGGCCACTCCGCCCGCGAAATCCGCAATATGGCCGCCGATCATGACCTGCCCATTGTCGCCTACACCTTCCCCGCCGGCGAAATGGGCAAGGACAGCGAACAGGAACGCCAAATCGGCGTTGACAAGGCCAAGGTGGGCATTGACACCGCCGTCGAACTCGGCGCCCCCGTCGTCATGATTCCCCCAGGCCCGCCGGCGGATTGCCGTGACGCCAAGCGCTGCCGCGACAACTACATCAAGGGCCTGCAAAAAATCGCCGATTACGCCCTGCAGGCGCAAGTCATCCTCACCGTGGAAAACTTCCCGGGCCAGTATTCACCCTTCGTCACGGCGGACGACTTTCTCGCCGCGCGCGCCGAAGTGCCCGGCCTCATGCTGACCTTCGATAACGGCAACGCCGCCTCCGGCGAAGACGTCGCCGCATCCTTCACCAAAGTCGCCCCCTACGTCGTCCACGCGCATTTCAAGGACTGGAAAATCCGCACTGATCCCGCCGAGGGCTGGCGCCTCATGCGCGATGGCCGCTACTACCAGGCCGCGCTCATCGGCGAAGGCAATATTGACCAGAAGGCGACAATCGCCGCCATGAAAAAGGCCGGCTACGACAAGTACATCAACGTCGAGTACGAAGGCAACGCCTACTCCGGCGAAGAAGCCATGCGCCGAGCTGTCCGCTACCTGCGCGAGCTCCTTGCCGAGTCCTAGTGCCCGCCGCAAGAAACACACCGCCCGATAGCAAGCACACGCGCCCCTGCCCATGCCTGCCTCCAAGCATCCGCAGGGGGTAGCCGGTCACCCATTGATAATTGTTGTTCCCGCAAGCTACTATGGACAATATGGACTGTATGGACAGTATGGACGATGGCACATGTTGTCCACAGCTGTCTGTCTTGTCCACTTTTACCAAAAAAGCGCCCGGCTCCCGGCCGTACTGCGGGCTTGTA
>JAAZKQ010000752.1 GCA_012799755.1 Lentisphaerota bacterium
CCCCAGGGAAGCCCCCACCCGAAACAGCACGCTGTAAGCGTGCCACATAGCAGACACGAAGGATGGTTTCCATCACAAGGCAACAGAAAACGGCCAATTATCAATGAGTGACCGCTCACCAGGTGAGCTTGTTCCTGGCTAAAAATTTACCTGGCGCGTCGTGGGCGTGTTATAGTAGCGGCCATGTCGGTTCCAGTACAGCTACAACACATCACATTGAGCCATGAGATCAACAATGACATTTCCGATCATCCACCAGCCAACCCTTTGTGCCCTCCACGGGCTGCCCGCGGTTCGTTTTCTGCTGTGCCTGTGTTGCCTGCTTGGCGGCGGCATCTTGGCGCAGCCGGCAGAGAACATCAACGAACGCCTGCAAGCCATGGTCAACGAGCTCTGGCAACACGCGGTAACGACCTGCTGGTCAGAGCGAACGGGACTCTTTTACACCCGCCCACCGGCAAAGCTGCCGCCGACCGGCGTGTACATCAGCGAAGCGCAGTATCGCCGCGGCGAATACCGCACAGCACCGTACAAAAAGGGCGACGAAAACAGCGTCGGCTACAATCTTCATGGCGGCGGCACGGGCACGGAGGACTGCAGCCTCTTTACGGGGCCCTTGTTGGCAGCCATGTGTGATCAGTACGCAATCACTGGCGACCGCACGGTCCGCGCCGAAGCATTGCGGGCCTTCAAGGGCCTGAAGTGCGCCGCCACGGCGCATGGCTGTCCGGGCTTCATCGCCCGTGGCGTCTGCCACGAGGACGGGAAATCCATTTTTGCCGGCACGTCGCGCGACCAATACACCAATGCCATCTACGGCCTCTGGCGTTTCTACCACAGTGATCTGGCCGAAGAAAGCGAACGGCAGGACATCCGCGCCATTCTCTGTGCCGTGGCGGACAAAATGACCCGTGAAGTCACCCCTGAAAACAACTGGTCCTTTGATTTCGCCTACGGCGTCAAGGACGACCGCGGCGTCGGCAAGATGTACGAGAAAGAACATCTGCTCACGCTGCGCCTGGCGATGTTCTACGCGGCGGCATGGGACGTCAGCGGCAAGCAGGACTACTACGGCCGCTACCGCGCGGCATTGCCGGACAGCCTCGCCGGCGCCAAGGCCTTTACCGAACAGCCGCCCGAAAAGATCAAGTGGAGCTCACCGCCCTACACCGTCCTGCAGAACAACGAGGCATTCAGGCTGATATACGACGTCGAAAAAGACCCGACGCAAAAAGCGGCGATTCTCGACGCCATGGCGCTGTACACGGCCTACGTGGCCGCATCACCGCACTTTGCGCCGGCGAAATACAAGAGTCCACGCGACCACGGCGAAATCATCGGCGGGCTGCTCTTGTGTCCGACCTACGTCATGCCGGTGGAAAGCGCCGCCATTCTCCAGGACGACATCCGCAAACTGTGGCCGAAGGGCTGGGCCGGCAGTATCTTCACCATCATCCCCGCGTACTGGCAGGCACGCATACGCGGCTACTTCGCAACCGCCACGCCGCCAAGCAACGGCGGCCGGCAATAAGGCACTGACAATCGTTGCTTCTTTTCGCTGACTGATCAGACCGATCAGGCCGATCAGACCGATCAGACCGATCAGGCCGATCCGTCCGATCCCCAAAGACAACAAAGCCATCAAACAAAAAAACGCAGCATTTTTCACCATAACCCAGGCGCATCATGCAGAAAGGTCCCGCCATGTCCATCCGTTATTATCACATCGTACTAATCACCCTGTTTCCGCTGTTGATCCTGGCGCAGGCGACCTCGCCGCTGGTGTTGGATGATTTTGAGTCGCTGACGGATTGGAAGGTGGACGGCAAGCCGGCGGCTTTTGCCGCGGCGCCCGATGCCGCCGTTGGCCAAGGGGCCATGACGGTGACATTGCCCGGCAGTATCAGCAAGAGACTGCAGCGCGGCGACGACATTCGTGAGCTCTGGGACAAAAGCCAGGGCCTGTCCTTTCACGTCAAGGGCGACGGCTCCGACGCCTGGGGCGCCATCGGCGTCAATGCAGGCTACGGCGCCTTTTCCTATGTGTATTTCTTCCCGCTGAAAAATCGCGATTGGGTCAAGCACACGGTTGCTTGGTCGGACTTCATCCCCGAGGGCGCCGTTGACCTGATCGGCACACCGGAGGGGCTGCCCCCCAGCGGCATATTGAACTTGCGCTTCGGCTGCCGCTGGAAAATCTGGTTCGACAACGATCCCATCCCCACGCACAGCTTCGCCGTTGATCATCTGCAGATTGAAACGCAGGTCGCCCGCCCGCAGACGCCAACAGGCACAAACACCCCTGCGCCATTCGCCAAGGTGTTGGCAAAGCTACGGGCACGCGAGCCCCTGACCATACAATTCCAAGGTGATTCCATCACCGCCGGCACGGCCTTGCCTGACAAGCTCAACGAGCGTTACTCTGCGCGCCTTGAAGTCATCCTGCGGCATTGGCTCG
>JAAZKQ010000753.1 GCA_012799755.1 Lentisphaerota bacterium
CTGGCGGGCGCCGGCAGAGCCGTCGCCGCCGAGAATCTCATTGTCAATGGCGATTTCCGGGACGGTCTCAAGGGCTGGAACCTTGGCAAGAAGGCACCGGCCGCCGCCGTGCGCCACGAGGTCAGGGATGGCCGGCTGGTGCTGGACATCCCGCCGGGGACAATCCTTGACAGCGCCGATATCCTGCTGATTCAGCGGCACGCCCTGCTGAACGACAAGTGCTATCAGCTGAGCTACACGGTGGAAACCGACCAGCCCGGCACCACCCGCCATATCTATCAGCTCAGCGCAGCGCCGCATTCGGCCATTGGTCTGGCGGAAAATGTTGATGTCCAGCCCGGGCGCACCCGCGTCAAGACGTCCTTCGTGGCGTCGCAGGAAAACGACCAGCCCAATAACCTGACGCTCAACTTCAGCAAGCTCAAGGGCCATGTGGAAATCTCGGATATACGCCTGGAATTGGCGCGGGAGTACTCCATAGCGGCCCTGGGAAGCGAATGGCTGGTCTTTCTTGATGTGGCGCCGGAGACGGCCTTGTCCGCCGAGACGCCTGCGTCGCTGCCCGGTCGCAGTGGCGCGGCGGTGGCGCCGCGGCGCCTGGCCTTGCAGGATGGCGTCATTGACTTGGCAGCACTCGCCACGGGGACGGTCAGCGAAAAACAGGCCGCCGTGCTGATTAACGAGTTCACCTGCGAGAGTCCCGGCGCCCTCGCTCTCGGCTTTGCCGCCGACTGGTGGATGGAGATCGTCCTCAACGGCCAGCCCGTCTACAGCACCCTCGACAAGGGCAATCGCTCCGGCGGGTTTACGCCCGACGATCACCCCGTGACCCTGAATGTGGACAGCGGCCGCAATGTGCTGGCGGTGAAAGTGCTGCCGGGGTCCAAGGGCTGGCGTTTTGTCTGCGGCGTGCCGAAGCCGCCAATCAAGTACGTCGCCAATGAGGAATGGCTGCCGGTGTCCATGTCCGACCTCGTGGTGAAGGCCGACACGGCCCTGGACTTGTCCGCGCAGGTCGCCGCGCCCGCCGGGACGCTCGGTCGCATGACGATCCGCGATGACGGCGAGCTGGTCTTTGCCGACGATCCGGCCACGCCCCTGCGCATTCTGGGTTTCAATGGCATGCCCGCAGGCGTGCTCAATGTCGAAGACGACGAGCTGTTCCGCGCCAGGGCCCACGACTTCGCCCGCGCCGCGCGGCGCCAGGGCTACCGGCTTTTCCGCTTCCACGGCATCTTCGACCGCTCGCTCTGCGAGGGCAGCGACGGCCCCATGCAGATCAATCCGCGGCAACTCGACCGCTGGGACTACATCGTTCATGCCCTCAAGCAGGAGGGCATTTACTGCCACATGGTGATCTTTTCCTTCTCGCTCTATGACGCGCCGCAGAATCGCAGCAAGAACTTCGAGGGCCGCGATATGCACAAGCTGATGATGTACCTCGGCGGCGCCTGGCAGCGGCGGCATTTCCAGTACGGCGCGGAGAGCGTCCTCAACCACTACAATCCCTACACCAAGCTGCACTGGCGGGACGATCCGGCCATTGCCTTTGTGGAGTACTATAACGAGCAGGAGCTGGGCTTTGAGCGCATCGGCCCCGTTCTGGAGAATTATCCCGATGCCAAGGCCGCGTTGGAGCGGCGTTGGCGCGAATGGCTGGTGGCACGCTATGACGGCAAGGAATTGCCGCCGGCGTTGGCCGGCGAGCTCGCCGGTGCGCCCCTGGCCGCCGCGCCGCTGCCCAACTTCGGCTATCGTGGTCGCGGCACCTTCATGGCCAATGAATTCTCGCTGTTGCGCATGGCCTTGAGCAAGGAATGCGCGGCCTGGTGCGAGGGCGTGGTGCGCGGCACGGGCTACAGCGGCCTGCTCACCCAGTACAATGTGTCCAAGAAGATCGGTGATAGCGCGGTGCGCTGGGAGAGCTCGCAAGTCGTTGAGATGAACACCTACTACCAGCATCCCGCCGGTGGCTGGGGCGCGCCGGGCTGCACCGTCAATCAGGCCAGTTCGCTGGCTGACGCCGCCAATTACTGGCGCAACACCGCCTCGTCGCGCATCGCCGGCCGGCCTTTCATCGTCAGCGAATACAACCATTGCTACTGGAATCCCTATCAATATGAGGGCGGCATGGTCTTCGCCGCCTACGCGGCCTTGCAGGGCTTCCACGCGCTGGAAATTCACTCCGGGCCGGTGGCTATTATTCCTGTGCGCAGCTACGTCGGTTCCTTTTCCTGCCACAGCTCGCCGGTTGTCCGCGCCAGCCAATTTTTGTCGGCCTGTTTATATCAGCGGGGCGATGTCAGCAAAGCGCGGCAGCGCGTGGAGCTGGTCGTTCCCGAGGAAGTGCTGGTTGCCAATGATGTCGCCAATGGCGCGGTATCCGCCGAGCAATCACGCCTGGCCCTGATCACGGGCTTCACCATCGCTTTCCCCTGGGCGCGGCCTGCGGCGAAGACCTTCCCGGGCGAAACGCCGGTCATGCAGATTCTCCCGGCGGGCGTCGCCGCCGTTGATGCCCACGATTGGTTCATCAACGTGGTGGAAAGCAAGGACGGCAGCTTTTCCCTGGCTGAAGCCATCGCGACGCTCAAGAAGCGCGGTGCCTTGCCGGCGAATAACGTCAGCGACCACGAGGCCGGTATCTACCAGAGCGACAGTGGCGAAATCACCATGTACACGCAAGATCCTCGTATGACTGTGGTCACGCCGCGCAGCGAAGCCGTCAGTATGGACGTCGGCGGGACGGATCCCGTCGTTCTCGGCGCCATGACCGTGCTCAAGAGCAGCGTGCCGGCCTGTATCGCGGCCTGCGCCATGCGCGGCGATGAACTGGCCGTCAGCGAGCGCATTGTGCTTATTTACTCGACGTCGGTTGTCAATAACAAAACGATCCTCGGTCCCGACCGCCGTCTGATGATCAACGGCGGCAGTTCGCCCGTGCTCTTGCAGGCGGGTGATTTCGCCGTGCAGCTGCGCCACCAGCGCGCCGAGCGTCTGGCGCTCTATGCGCTGGGCTTTGATGGCCAGCGCTTGCAGAAGTTGCCGGTGTCCGCGCAGGCCGGGGTGGCGACCGTGGCTGTCAATACCGCCACTCTGGAGAGTCCGACGACTTTCTTTGAACTGGTTGTGGAATAGTTTTTTTATCCGCAGATTACGCAGATTAGCGCAGATTGTTTTTTGGGGTGGCTGCTTGGTGATGGAAGGTTTTTTTCTATCCGCAGATTACGCAGATGTCGCAGATTATGGCGGCCTGTCTTGCCGCTGCGCGGCAATTCACGCCGCCGGTTTTTTTC
>JAAZKQ010000754.1 GCA_012799755.1 Lentisphaerota bacterium
CGCCACTATTTGAAGTGCGCGAGAATGGCCTGCGGTTGTGGGCGGATTTGCGCGCGGGACACAAAACCGGTTACTATCTGGATCAGCGCGACAATCGAACTGAGAGGCGCTGCTATGCCGATGCGACCGAGGTGCTGAACTGCTTCTGTTATAGCGGCGCTTTTGGCATTCGCGCGGCGCTGACCGGCGCCGCGCGGGTGACTCAGGTTGACGCGGCGGAGAGTGCGCTGGCTTTGGCGCGGCGGAATGCCGAGCTCAATGGCTTGACTGAAGAACGCTTCCGTTACGTTCGCGCTGATGTCTTTGAGTTTCTTCGGCGTTGCCGGGATTCCCGAGAGAGTTTTGACGTGATTATCCTTGACCCGCCGAAGTTTGCGGTTACGCAGGCGCAACTGGCCAAAGCCTGTCGTGGCTACAAGGACATCAATCTCCTGGCCGCGAAGCTGCTGCGTCCTGGCGGGACGCTGTTGACTTTTTCCTGCTCCGGCGCGATGACCCCGGAGTTGTTTGTGAAGATAGTTGGCGACGCTGTGCGTGATGCCGACCGCGACGCTCGGATCCTGCGGGTGCTTGGCCAAGCGCCTGACCATCCCTTGTCCCTGGATTTCCCGGAGGGTCATTATCTCACCGGTTTGGAGTTGGTACTCAGCTAGACCATGCCCAGTAGGGAGTGATATTGTTGTATGCAGATGGATATTCAGCAACATTTGAACGTTCAGCAGCGGCAGGAGATGGTCATGTCTCCGCAGCAGCTGCAAGCGCTGCAAATCTTGCAGGAAACCACCTTGGAGCTGCAGCAGCGAATCACGACCGAATTGAGTGTCAACCCCTTGCTGGAAGTGATGGACATTGGTCTGGAACAGCTGGCCGGCAATCCACTGGAAGACAGCGGCCTGGGCAGTCAGAATGAGGAGCATGCCGCGCAGCTGGCCGAATATGATGAAAGCATGGTTGAGGCCGTTCGTGAAATCGGCGACGAGGGGCTTTTTCGTGATGCCTTGGCCGGCATGGCCTATGACGAGGACGCCGAGGAGCGTCGCCGGCATTTTTTCAATTCGCTAAGCAGCGAGGCGACCCTTCAGGAGCGTCTATTGAGACAGTTGGGCGATGTGGTGCAGTACGACCCGTATTGGCTGCGGGTCTGTACGGAGGTTCTTGGCAATCTGGACGACGCGGGCTATCTCCAAGCTAGCGATGAGGACATTGCCCGCGGCGCCGACGTCAGCCTTGCCGACGCCCAGCGGGCCGTAGCCGTTGTCCAGAGCCTGGAACCGGCCGGCATTGGCGCGCGAGACCTGCGCGAGTGCCTGTTGCTGCAACTGGAGCGAAACCGCGAACAGGGCAGCATTGCCTGGGATATTGTGGACCAGCATCTTGACGATCTTGCTCGGAACCGTCTGCCGCAGCTGGCAAAGAGCCTGGATGTTGAGTTAAGTGAGGTCCAAGAGGCGGTGGAGCGCATCCGCTCACTTGATCCGCGACCGGGCCATGCCTTGGCTGCTACGCCGGTGAACTACATTGTGCCGGAAGCCATCATTGAGCGTGGACAGGATGGGCAGTGGCAGGTTCGCATGAATCGCTGGACAACGCCGCGTTTAGGCCTGGCGCAGCGTTATGTGGATATGCTGCAGGAGCCGAGCGTGTCGGCGGAGGTCAAGCAGTTCATCCGGGAAAGAATGGCCAGCGCCAAAACACTGATGAATGCCCTTGGCGAGCGGCAGTCCACGATTGAGCGTATTGCCTGGGTGCTGGTGGAGAAGCAGGAAGACTTTTTGCGCGAGGGCGCCGGAAAACTGCGGCCTCTGACCATGCGCCAAGTTGCCGAGGAGCTTGAGCTACACGAAACGACGATCAGCCGCGCTGTCGCCAACAAGTATGTGCAGACGCCGCATGGCCTTTTCAGCTTCCGGCATTTTTTCACGACGGGCTACGAGAGCAGTGATGGCGAGGCCTTGTCCAGTCACGCTATCAAGGAGAAGATTGCGGCGTTGATTGCCCAAGAGACGAAGTCCAAGCCGTTGTCGGATCAGAAGATCGCCGACTTGTTGGCCAAGGACGGTCTGACGGTCGCGCGGCGAACGGTCGCCAAATATCGCGAAGAGGAAGGCATACCCGCCGCAAGCCTCCGGCGGGTACACAGCTGAGTGTGGACAACCAGACGGGGAGATGGGCTGCCCGCCGTGCGGGCACGGCAGGTGCGCGGGATGGCGCTTGGAACGCTGCGAGTTTCTATGCTTGGTTTTTGATGGTGAATTGGTGGCGGCCGGCTGGGAGGGCCTTGCCATCGTAGCTGACAGCGGTCTTGGGCGGCACGCTAATAGTCAGCTCAATGCTATTCTTGTCGCCGCGCTGCCACTGCACAGTGACCGAGCCGTGGGCGCATTTACGGCTGCAGCGGCAGCTGGTCAGTTGGGGAATGAAGTGGGGACGAATGACTATATC
>JAAZKQ010000755.1 GCA_012799755.1 Lentisphaerota bacterium
GCTATGGACGGTATGGACGGTATGGACGACAGGACGAGCAGGTGTTGTCGTCCATTGCGTCCATAATGTCCATAGCGTCCATCGTTTTGCAGGTTGCAGGCAGTCGCGGGTATTTGGCGCTGCGGCTCGCAAGAACACAGTTATCAACGAGTGACCGGTTATGATCGGGCGGATCGGGCGGATCAGGCAGGGCGGTCTGCGGAAAAGCCTTGCCCGTCTGCTTCCACCCATCCCCCCTACGCCAATCAGCCCACCCCAAAAATAATCTGCGTTAATCTGCGACATCTGCGGATAAAAAAACCTTCGTTCAGGCGTTGCGGCCGGCTTCTCGCCGGCGCTGCTTGAAGTGCCAGCGGATGTCAGGGTCGTAGCCGGCACGGGCCATGAGTTCATAGGCGGCGGGGAAATTACGTTTGACGTTGGCGCAGCGATGGGCGTCGGCGGAGACTATCACGGGTATGTCCAAGGCGCGGGCGCGCTGAAGGAGCGACAGCGACGGATAGGGCTCATCACAGGGCTTGTCGAGACCGGCGGTATTGATTTCAATGATCATATCGGCCTCGCGGATGGCCGCCAGGGCGGCATCCTCTTCGTCGCGGAGCTCGACGGAGGGATAAAAGGCGAACTTTTTGGGCAGGTCGAGATGGGCAACGATGTCATAGAGGCCACTGCGGGCGAGGCCGCGGATGCGCTGCCAGTACTGCCGCCAGATGTCGTCAACCTGCGCCTGGGTGAATGGCGCCCAGGTCTCGGCACTGTGATCAACAGCGAAACGATCAACGTAATGGACGGCGCCAATGATGTAATCGAAGGGCTGATCGCCAAGCGCCGCTACGACTTGGGCGGCGTTTTCGGGAAAGAAGTCAACCTCTATGCCGAGGCGAAGCTGGAAGCTGTCATCGCAATACTTTTGTCTGGCTTGGCAGACCTCCTGAACGTACTTATCCAGCTGCTCCTGCGCCATGGACCAGGTTTTGGCTTCGGGATTTCTAAAGGGCGCGAACACCCAGTGGTCGCTGAGACCGAACTCGGCGAGGCCGGCCGCTTTGGCGGCCTGGACCATGGCGTCAACGCTATCGGCGCCGTCACTGAAACGGCTGTGATTGTGGTAGGAAATATCAGTCATGGCAATACCAAACAAGGAATGGAATGAGATAATGACGCACGGATGGTGCTCAGGGGATGCGGCTGCGGAAGCCCTGCTTTTCGAACCACTTGGCAGCGCGTTCACGCTGGTCACCCTGGAGTTCGAGCATGCCGTCAACGAAGCGACCGCCGATGCCGAGAGCTGTACGAGCCTTGGCGCAGAGTTCCATCTGCGCGGCGGTTTCGAGGCTGTTGAGCCCATGCACGAGGGTGATGGTTTTACCGCCGCGGCCCTTGCGCTCAATGGTGAAAGTCAGTAGCGGCCCCTTGGGCAAAGAAGGCGCCGCATCAGCGGCAGCGCTTCCCGGAACGCTGCCGCCACCGCCGAAGGCCGCCAGCAACGCTTGGTCTTCTTTGCTCAGTTGCTGCTTCTTGCGCTCCTCAGGGCTGAGTGGCGGCGGCTCGGGAGACTTCACCGGCTCGGGGTCCGGCAGAGTAATTTTGAGATCACGGAAAGGATTGGCCCAGGTATCGCCAAGGCGTTCTTCCAGGGACAGCTCTTCCGGGCGCAGTTTCTTCTTTTTGCTCATGGGGAGTGTTATCCGCGGGGCTGAACGCAGAGTGTGGGTAATGTGCGAAATCTTGTGATAAAAAGAGGGATTTGACAAGTGGTTGTATTTGTCAGGCATCCGGTAGCGCCCCCACGGGGCGCCACTTTTGGCGGTATGCCTATCCCCAGGCTGAAGCCTGGGGTTAAGCATAGTTAAGAGCCTACGGCGCAAATACATGCACAAATGGTTGATAAGCAACCCATTGAATCAGCAAAATGCAATATGTGGTGACAGAAACGATATTTGACAGTGCTGGCCGAAATCATAGCCAGCCCATGAGCTCAATCTCAACTACGGCAGCCTGAAGGCTTGTAAGTGTTCATCAACAAAATATGCTTCAGCCGATGAGGCGATCACAGGTCACATAGCAGCTGGGGAAAAGCATGTCGAGTTCAAGCATCAGCTGGCTTGAGCCGGTGAACTCTTCCACCAGAGCGTCATAATCGTCACGCTGCACATGCATACGGGACACCGGCTGGTTGTTTTCACGATCAAAGATAATAAACGCGATGATATCCGGATCCTCATTGGAAAAATCGAAGAGCAGTCGGTGTTGGCGATGATTAATCTCTTCTGACTCAAGATTTTTCATGACCTGGAGTTTGGTGTATTCGATCAGCCGGTCGTCATAACCGCCATTGTGCAGGGCGATTTTCTCAATGAACTCACTGCGGGAGAATGCGACTCTGACGGTTGGGCGCTCAGTTCCCTCGCTGCTGCTGATATCGGTGGCCATGCAGTCTATTTCCTGCTCAATGGCGCTGGTGTCGCCATCTTCAGGCATGGCGACCAGATAGGCGATGAAGGCGCTTTCGGCATCGCGATAGACCAGCGTTTCGTCAATAACGAACTGCGTTTCGCAGTGCGGACAGGTCGGGCGATTCAGCGTGCCGGCGAAAAGCTCCAGGAGCTGAGCGCTCTCAGGCAACAAGGTGGTGACAACCGGCGTCTCCAGCAGTTGAGCGCATTTCGGGCAGGCCACACTGCGCAGCTCACTTGCCGGCGACACCTGTTCGTCGCCGGCTGCCGCTTCATTCGCAGATTTACGCACCACCATCTTACAATTCCTGGAAGAACTCAATGATCTCGCCATCAGGGCCCTTGCAGAAGGCCAGGCAAACGGGAATTTCCTTGGGCTTGCTGGGAATGGTCAGAGTTTTGACATCCGTGGTGACCACCGCGCCGGCGGCAACCGCCGCTTTCAGGCAGGCCGCCGTGTCGGCCACCCGAAAGGCGAAATGGGTGACAAAGCCGACCGGCTTCTCGCCGGCGGCGCCGCCCGCAAAGAGCTCAAGGCTATTGCCGTTGCCGCAGTCAATCATGACGGCGCGGCCATCGCCCTCGCCCCAAGCTGCCGTAACCGGCATGCCAATGGCGGCGTAAAATGCGATAGACTTGTCCAAATCGGCGACTTTCATCGCCACGTGATGAAAACCCTTCGTCATTGTTGCGCTCATGAGTTGCTCCCTGCTTGTTTAACGTGAATGACCACAACGACCAATGTAGCCGCGGCGGTGCTACCAGCTGCTTATCTCTTCTTGCGATTCTTCTTCTTGGATTTTTCGGCCATTTTCTTGCGAGCGAGACGTTTTGCGGCCTGGTTGGCGCTTTGACTGCCACCGCCGCCGCCCATTCCGCCCATTCCGCCCATGCCCATGCCTCCCATTCCACCCATGCCCATGCCGCCCATTCCACCCATGCCCATGCCGCCCATGCCGCCCATGCCGGGCATCCCCATACCACCCATGCCGCCGCCGAAGAGGCCGCCTAGCGACGGGCCGCCGCCTTGGCCAAGCTTGGCCATGACCGCCTTCATCTGGCTGAACTGCTTGAGGAGCTGAGTGACCTCGTTGACCTGTACGCCGCTGCCCTTGGCAATACGCTGCCGCCGGGGCGGACCGATGATCTCGGGCTGGCGCCGTTCTTTCAAGGTCATGCTGTTGATGATGCCTTCAATGCGCTTGAAAGCATCGTCATTGATATGTTGATCAAGCGGCAGATTACCCATGCCCGGGAGGAATTTAAGCAGCGAGGCAAAACCGCCCATCTTGCGGATTTTGTTGAGCTGGCTGAGGAAATCGTCAAAGCCGAAGGTGTTTTTCAGCAGACGCGCTTCGAGTTCTTTGGCCTCGTCTTCCTCAAATTGCTCGGCGGCCTTCTCCACCAGCGATACCACGTCACCCATGTTGAGAATGCGCTGGGCCATGCGGTCGGGGTGGAAAACCTCCAAGTCTGTGGGCCGCTCGCCCACCGTCACGAATTTGACCGGCTTGCCGGTAACCTGACGCATGGACAGCGCCGCGCCGCCGCGGGCATCGCCGTCGAGCTTAGTCAGAATGATGCCGGTGATACCCAGCGCCTGGTCGAAATGCTCAGCGACCGACACGGCTTCCTGTCCCAGAGCGGCATCGCCGACCAGCAGAATTTCCTTCGGCTGGACGCGCCGTTTGATGTCGGCGAGTTCCTGTATCAAGTCCTGATCAACCTGCAAGCGACCGGCAGTGTCAAGAATAAGCGTATCGCAGCCCTGCTTGCGGGCGGCCTCAACGGCCATGAGTGCGAGTTTGGGCACGTCCTTGAGCTCGCGATCCAGGAACACCGGCACGCCGAGTTCCTGGCCGAGGATTTCGATCTGGTCAATGGCCGCCGGGCGATTGACGTCACAGGCCGCGAGCATGACCTTGCGCTGCTGCTTGTCTCGCAGATGCAAAGCCAGTTTGGCGCTGGTCGTGGTTTTACCACTGCCGTGCAGACCGCAAAGCATGATGATCGCCGGCGAGCCGGACAGCTCCAGCGGCACGGCGCTCTCGCCCAACAATTTCACCAGTTTGTCGTGGACGACCTTGACCGCCTGTTGACCCGGCGTGACGCTCTTCATCACCGCTTCGCCAAGGCATTCCTCGCGAACCTCGGCCACGAATTGCTTCGTCACCTGGTAATTGACGTCGGCTTCCAGAAGGGCCTTCCGGATTTCACTCATCGCGTCGCTGATATTGCTTTCCGTCAGACGGCCGCGACCCGTGAGGCTGCGAAAGGCCTGCTGAAAACGATCAGTCAATTTATTGAACATAGCGTGTACTTCCTCATTCTGATATCAGGCCGGCGACGACGCAGGCGCGGCGCTCACAATGGCAGTAATTCTGCTCCGTCGGCGGCCTTGCAGATCATGGCCTCGGCCTTGAGGCCGCTGCGCTTCGCGTAGGCATCAACCAGAGCTTTCTGATATTCGTTGGCGGCGTCGGCTTTGACCAGATGGACGGTGATGCCGCCAAAACCACCGCCGCTGAGACGGGCGCCTAGGGCGCCGGGCAATTCACGGGCGATGTCCACCAACATATCGAGCTCTTCACAGCTGTTTTCAAAATGATCCCTGGAGCTGTCATGGGATTCGAACATCAGGCGGCCAAAGCCCGTGATGTCATCGTGCCGCAAAGCGGCGACGCCGGCGGCCACGCGGGTAATTTCGCCAACGACGTGGAGGGCACGGCGATAGGACAGCGGTTTGAGCCGGTCCTTGGCCGCTTCCAACTGCTGCAAGCTGACATCGCGCAGGGTCTTGACGCCGGGATAGATGCCGGCGAGGGTGCGGGCGGCGTCTTCGCAGGCTTCGCGGCGCTCGTTGTACTCATTGGTCAGATTGTGCTTGACCATGCAGTTGGCGACGACGAAGGCCGTGCCGGCCGGAATGGGCACATTCTGTACTTCAAGGCTGCGAAAATCCGAGTAGACCAGCTGACCGGCCTTGCCCTTGAGGGAGCTGAACTGGTCAAGCAAACCCGTCTTGGCGCCGACGTAGTTGTTTTCACAGGCCTGGCCGATGTGCGCGCAGTCTTGCCAGCTGATGTCGTCGGCCTTGGCCAGTTGGCGAATAATGAGAGTCATGGCCATTTCGAGGGCCGCTGAGCTGCTCATGCCCGCCGACAAGGGCACGGTGCTGCCAATCGCGGCATTGAAAGCCGGCACAGTCTTGCCGCGCTTCTGAAATTCCACAATCAGGCCCTTGATGTAGTTCGCCCAGTCGCCGCGCTTGGGTCGTTCCAGCTGGTCAAGCTCAAAACGGCGTTCACTGCCGCTGACCACGTCAAGGACCTGGCAGGTCTTGCCGGCAACCGGCGCCGCTGCGGCAGTCATCTCGCGGTCAACGGCGACGCTCAGTACCGTGCCTTCGTTGTAATCCGTGTGATTGCCCAGAATCTCCAGACGGCCCGGGGCGCGGCTGAGGATGGTCGGGGCTTGGCCAAACTTAGCCGTGAATGCCTGTACAAGACGTTTTTTCATTGCGTATCCTCTTGCTGCTGATATGACAGACGAATGCTGGGCGATAATTCAGCGTTTGACAGCCAGAGCGGCTTCGCGACCGGCGGCGAAAGCTTTGAGATTCACAGCGACGACATCCGGGCCCTTGCGCGCAAAGGCATCACGGATGACCGTCGTCAGCGATTCGTCAGGAAAATCCAGGAAAGGCGACACGGCGCCGAGCATCACCATGTTCATGGCGCGCGCGTTGCCGGCGTCCTGCGCCATCTGCTCGGCGTCAATGACCAAATTACGCGGGAAAGCCCGCAGCGCGGCCAGGACCTCATCCAGTTCCGGGTAGTCGCTGACGTTGCGCACGGGCCGCGCATTGGTCAGGATGACGCCCTGAGGCGACAGCGATTCGGCCTGGCGCAGGGCTTCCATGGGCTCAACGGCGAGAACAATGGCGGCGCTGCCCGGAGCGATGAGATCGGAGTGTATGGGCTCGCTGTTCAGGCGCAGATGCGCCAGGACGGCGCCGCCGCGCTGGGCCATGCCGTGCACTTCGGATTGTTTGACGTGCAGGCCCTGACGCAGCGCCGCTTCGCCGATAATGGCCGCGATGGTGAGAATACCCTGGCCGCCGACTCCTGCTAAGACAATGTCGTGTTTCATGAACTGTTCCTGCTATCTGCTGCGGGTGATTTGCGCTTCTCTACTGCCGATCGTCTCTCTGCTCAGCGTTTTTTCCGGCGCAGCGTCTGTATGCATTCGCGCCGGGCAATGATGACCGAGAGACCGCGATAGGCCATTTCCTCGCGAATAATCTGTACATTCGCCGCGTGATTCTTGGGCAGCGGCACAAACTCGCGAATATGCTCGCGGTTGACGCCGATGCCGGCGCAGATTTCCGCCATGCGGCCGCTGCCCATGGAGTCCTGCCCGCCGGTCATGGCGGTGGTGCTGTTGTCGAGGATGATGACGGTAATGGGGCTGTTTTCCCACACGGCGTCAAGGAGGCCGGTCATGCCGGAATGGGTGAAGGTCGAGTCGCCAATGATACCGACGGCCGGGAATACGCCGGCATCGGCGGCCCCTTTGGCCATGGCGATGGACGCTCCCATGTCCACGCAGCTGCTGATGGCATTATATGGCGGCAATGCCCCAAGCGTGTAGCAACCGATGTCGCCAAAGACTTTCGCGTCGGCAAAGTCCTTCAGCGCTTCGCTGAGCGCCTCGTAGCTGTTGATATGCGGGCAGCCGTCGCATAGCCGCGGCGGCCGGATTTTCACCAGCGGCGAGGGCGCCGGCAGCGGCGACAACTCCAGCTTGAAAGCCTCGGCCACCAGGCGGGGATTGAGCTCGCCGGTCCGCGGCAGTTCGCCGCTCAGACGGCCCAGGATGCGGTCGTTGCCCAAGGGCCCGCGCAGCATCTGCTCGACAAAGGGCATGCCGTCTTCCAACACCACCACGCTCCGGCACTCGCCCATAAGCCGCGCCAGTTGCTTTTTCGGCAAGGGGTATTGGGACAGCTTGAGCACGGGATGCGGGCACTTTCCGCCAAAAGCTTCCTGCAAGTAATTGTAGGCGATGCCGCAGGCGACAACGCCGACGCTCTTGTCCGCACCGTCTTCATAGCGATTGAAGGGCGATGCTTCGCTGCCGGCGACCAGGGCGTCCTGCTTGGCGCAGAGGGCCTCGTAATTGCGTTTGGCAATCGCCGGCAGCAAGACAAAGCGGCGGGTCGCCGCATCCGGTGGTTGCAGCTCATTCTGAGCAGCCTTGTTTGCCGACGTGCGCACGTCAGCGCGTGAATGGGACAGGCGCGTGCAAAGACGCATCAGCACGGGCAGTTGCAACTCTTCCGACAGGGCAAATGCGTAGCCGGCCATGTCGTAGGCTTCCTGCTGGGAGCTGGGCTCCAGGCAGGGCGTCATCGCAAATTGCGCATAAAAACGCGAGTCTTGTTCATTCTGCGATGAATGCATGGACGGGTCGTCCGCCACCGTCACAATCAGCCCGCCGTTGGTGCCCGTAATCGCCGAATTGACAAAGCCGTCCGCCGCCACATTCAAGCCGACGTGCTTCATGCAGACCATCGCCCGCTTGCCCGCATAGGACATGCCCAGCGCTTCCTCCATAGCCACTTTCTCATTGCTTGACCACAGACGGTGGATGTCGCGCTCTGCCGCCTCAGCCGAGGCCTGAAAATACTCCATGATCTCCGTGGACGGCGTACCCGGATAGGCGTAACAGCCGGAAAGCCCGGCGTCAAGCGCGCCTTGCGCGAGCGCTTCGTCTCCGAGCAGCAGATGCTGAGCCATGATAAACTCCTGATATAGCGTGATTAGGACGGTGAAAGGATGATCAACAATGAACCGCCTAATATACTCCCGCCCCACCCCCTCGGCAATAGGTAGAAACAAGTGCAGCGGCGGCAGGAGCGCAAAGGACGTTCTTTGCTGCTTGATTGGACAGACCCGTCCACGAAGGAAAGAATAAAGAAGGCGGGACCGCCGTAACCGGTCACCCATTGATATTCGCAGTCCCGGCAAGCCGCGCCAGGCGCGTCCTCTCCCGGTCGTGCGGCAGGTTTCCAGCCAGCGGCGTCAACAAGATGTCAGCAAATGGACAACTTGGCGCCGTAGGCGCTTGACCACGCTTGACCCCGGCCTGCAGGCTGGGGTGGACAGCTCCCCATGAGGCCGTGCCTTGCAAAGGCGCAACAGCAGAAAAAGACCACCGGCACGACCGGTATCAATCGGTGATCGCTTACGTCCCGCCGCCGCTTTCGCGAAAAAATATTCCCCGGCATTTCCTTCCGCGGTGTATATTTCCTTCCGCGGTGTATGTTCGTGATTTTGGCGCCGGTGCAATGCTTTCCGGCGGTGCCGCAGTGACGGCGATGGCACTCAACCCAAAAAGAGGACTGACACGATGAAAATGACCATGAGGCTTCTGGTGTTGCTGCTGGTGACGACGCTCTGCCGCAGCCACGGCGCGGACGACCTGCGCCAAAGCGAGCTCTTGCGCCTGCTCCCAGGCAGCGGCGTTAATTTCGCGGCACTGGTCAATCTGGAGCGCTGCCGGGCGCAAGAGCTGCCCATGCTGCCCACCATCTTCAGTAGTGCCATGCGTGACTTCCCGGAAGATGTCCTTGATGGCATGGCTGAGTTGCTGATTCTTGATACCGCGGGCAGTCAGTCTCCCATGGTCATCATCTGCTGTCGCCCCAAACCTGACGCTGAACAGGAACTGTGGGAGGAATTCGAGAGCGACGGCGAAATCACCATCCTGCCGACGGATATTCCCGGCGCTGAAGAAATTAAGGTCCAAGAAGATTTCGGTAGTGCGTTGGTCATGCGAGTGTCGCAGGGTTTATGGCTTTTCGTACACGGCCGCCGCGGCAAGGCGGAAACGCTGGTGCCCAATATCGAAAAACTGTTGGCGCAAAAGGAAGCGCTTGATGATGCGCCGGCGGCCATGCGGGCGCTGCTCAACGAAGTGCCGGCAGAAAGCATGGCGATTGCACTATGGCCTACGCTCAATTTCAAACACGGACTTCACTCTGCCCGTGATATCTTCGCTGGTCTGGCCAGCCCGGCGGAAGCGCTGATCGTCAATGTCCTGCCGGGTGAAGCGGCCAAGCAGATCGTTGTCCAAGCGCGGGCACGCTATGCCGATGCCGCTGACGCGCAAGTCGTTCTTGACGGCGTCAAGGCGCTCAAGCCCCTCGGGAATTGGCTTGAACGCAGCGTCGCCGAGCTTATTCGCCGGCAGGAAACGCCGGTGAGCCATAGCATGCGGTCAACACAGGGCTTTTTCAACACCCTCAGCGGGATCGCGGCTGATCTTGATGGCACGCTGTTGCGCTGCGCCTTGTCCTTGGACCTCGCCCAGGAGCCCACGGCAAGTTTGTTCAGTGGCGCACCCCGCGCCGCTGCCCTTGCCTGCGTGACCAACCTCAAGCAGATCGGCCTGGGCATTGCGATATACGCCACGGATCACCAGGACAGCTGCCCCGACACCCTTGCCGCGCTTAAGCCCTATCTGGGAAACAAAAGGGTGCTGTATTGCTCGGCCATGCGCAAAAAACGCAGGCAGGACGCACTTTATCTGTACTTGCTGCCGCCGGGAACGAAGCTCAAGGAAATCAAGGAACCGGCGCGAACTATTGCCGTCATGGACAATCCGGCCGGCCCCCATCCACAACTGCCCATTCTCTTTGCAGATGGCCATGTCCAGTCGGTCGAGCGCGGCGACGCAAAGACGCCGGCGGACATCGCCGCCGCCCACAATCTCATCCTGCTCCCGATGCCGGCAGCGGCGGAATGATGATACTCATCGGCGACCCTGATAGTCGCCGGTTTGCTCATTGCCCTCAGCCCAGGGCCTTTGCCAATTCGACGCCGCAGGCGAAGAACGCTTCGAGGTCGGCGGTAGTTGGCATATACTTGACCTGGCGGAGTGCGACGGGCTGTTGTACGCCCATGGCGTCGAGTTCGGCGGCGATCTGTTTCGCGCCTTCACCGCTCCAGCCGTAGGCGCCGAAGGCGAAGCCGATCTTGTTTTTGGGTTTGAGGCCCTTGATGTAGGTGAGCACGTCCGCCATGGCCGGGTACATCTGGTTGTTCATGGTGGGTGCACCGAAAGCGATAATACCGGCGTCGCTGACTTCGGTCATGATTGCACTGCGATGGGAAACATACAGGTCTGTGACCACGACGGCGACACCCTGACTGCGCAGACCATCGGCGAGCGCGTTGGCGCAACGCGCGGTGGCGCCCCACATGGTCGAGTAGGCAATCAGCGCCTTGCGTTTGGGCCGCTGTTCGGCGGCGCGGCGGTAAATGCCGATGATGGTCTCCAAATCCTTGCGCCAGAGCGGACCGTGATCGGGCGCGATGATGCTGATATCCAAACCAAGGCCGGGCAGAGAATCCAGCAGTTCAAGGACCCTCGGCGCCTGGAAATTGAGGATATTGGCGAAGTACTTGCGCGCTTCGTAGTCAAGGATGGAGGGATCAAGCTGGTCGGCCCAGAGCTCGCTGCTGGCCAGGTGCATGCCGAGGGCGTCCTGGGAGAACAGCACCTTGTCACGGTCGTAATAGCAGATCATGCTGTCGGGCCAATGCAGCATCTTGGTATCAACAAAGCTGAGTGTGCCTTTGCCCAAGGACAGCGTATCACCCGTCTTCACCGCATCAATGGCAAGGTCTTCACCGTAATAGGCGCGCAGGGTTCTCACTCCTGCCACCGACGCGACGACCTTCTCCGGCTGCGTCGCCGCAATCAGCGCCGGCAGAGCGCCGGAATGATCCGGCTCGGCGTGGTTCGAGATGATAATGTCAATCTTCGACGGATCAATGACCGATGCTATCCGCGCCAGCAGCTCACCCGCAAAGCAGGCCTTCGCCGTGTCCACCAGGGTGATCTTCTTGTCCATGATCAGAAAGGCGTTGTAGCTTGTGCCGCGGCTGGTCTCATAGCCGTGAAAATTGCGCACGTTCCAGTCAATGGCGCCGACCCACCAGACATTCTCACTCACGCGCTCTGCTTTGAAATACTCTTTCATGACTGCGAACTTTCTCCTCAGAAAAGGGCCACGCCGGCGATGACACTCACTCGTCGGCGCGGTCAGGTATTTTACATACGCTGCCGAGCGGCAGCGGGGGCGGAGGCTATATTGCCATTTTAATATACACCATCACCAGTAAATTATTTCAGAATCATTCCTGTATTCTTGACAACAACCGTAACCAGTCACTCATTGATATTGTGGACAGAGTGGACGAGCACGCCGGAAGTGTGCGACATGCAGCCCAAGGCAAGCGCCCACAGGACGCCTCGCAACGAAGAAGCGTCCAATCACTACCGCAACAAGGCAGCTGAAATCATCCAGAAGCACAAAATGCTGTTACTCGGCGTTTTTTTGCTTGTTTGCGGGCAATTTTTGGCTATTTTTCGCGCAGTCCTTTAAATTCCAGCCCACCCACCCTAGGGGGCCCCCATCCTAATAAGGTCGCGCGCGAGAGACGACCCTCGCTTGGCCTGGAGACCATGAATATCAATGGGTGACCGCTTACCAACAAACAGCACTATGGAGAACAATCATGGACAAATTGACGAAGATCGGCGAAGTCGCAGCGGTGCCGTCATCGGCGGTGAAAACATCGAAAATCGGCATCGGCTTTGAGAAACTCGACCGCGGTGTTTTCGATCCCAGCAAGGCCTACGACAAGGTCGCGGCCATTGGCGTGAAGTGGATACGGCTGCAATCCGGCTGGGCGCGGACGGAAAAAAGCAAGGGCGTCTATGACTTCGCCTGGCTGGACGACATCGTGGACAACCTCTGTCGCCGCGGTCTCTGGCCCTGGCTCTGCCTTTGTTACGGCAACGGCCTCTACGACGAGGAAGCGGCCAAGGTGTTTGGCGCCGTGGGTTGTCCGCCCGTCAAGACTGACGAACAGAAACAGGCCTGGCACAACTACGTCGTTGCCGTCACCAAGCGCTACCGGGGCCGCATCGGCTGGTACGAGGTATGGAATGAGCCTGACGGCAAGTGGTGCTGGAAGCACGGCGTCAGCGGCACGGAGTACGGCGAATTCGTCAAGGCGACAGCTGCGGCCATCAAGATCGGTGATCCCAATGCGAAAGTCATTGGCGGCTCCATGTGTCTGCTTGGCCTGGGCTGGCTCAACGATGTCCTGCAAACCGGCGCCGGCGAATGTATGGACGCTCTAAGCTACCACAGCTACAGCCCGGATGAAGTCGGCGGCTTTGAGCGCGTGCGCAGCCTCCGCGCCGTCTGTCATGCCTTCAACCCACGCATGGAGCTCATCCAAGGCGAAACCGGCACGCAGTCCCGCGATGACGGCGCCGGCGCCCTTCGCGGCGGTGCCTGGACGCCTCGGCGGCAAGCGAAATTCCTCGCGCGGCACACCATGGCCGATCTCTTTGACGACGTCATGTTCAGCTCGTATTTCTCCTGCATGGACATGATCGAGGCCCTCAATGGCGTGGTTGGGGACAAATCGAGCTACCTCGACTACGGCTACTTCGGCGTCCTCGGCGCGGATTTTGACGAAAATGGCGTCGCCACCGGCGACTACACGCCCAAGCCGTCCTACCGGAGCTTGCAGACCATCGCCGCGATCTTCCGCGAAGACGTCAAGCTGGCCGAAATACCGTTGCAATTCAGCAGCGGCAAGTCCAGCCCGCGTCTCCTGCGTGGCGACGATTCCTTCAAGGACTTGCAGTACCGCGGCTTCCGCAAGGACAACGGCTCGGCGGGCCTGGTGTACTGGCGTTCCACCGAGCTGTTGACCACCAGCTATGAATCAACCGTGTCGCTGGAAGCCGTGAAGCTCCCGGAGCAAGTCCGCCTGGTTGACCTCGTTGACGGCGCCATCTACTCGCTGCCACCGACGATGATCGAAGACAATGGCCGCGGCTTGCGCAGCTTCCTGCATCTGCCCCTGCGCGACTATCCCTTGCTCCTCGCCTTTGGCGATTTTTTCTGAGCATAGGCCAATTCGAACAGCTGACGACAAGCATTCTGAGGCGCTAAGGAGTCGTTCAAAAATTAAGATAACTGTTCTGGAATTATTCCAAACAGTTTTTCGTAATGGGTTTTCCGTATGGGAAACAGAGGACAGCATGCACATTATTTATGCATGCAAGACATTGCGCCGTAGGCGCTTAACCATGCTTAACCCCAGGCTTTAGCCTGGGGTGGGAACACCCCAAAAGCAGGCGCCTCGGAGAGGCGCTACAGAAGACTGCCAAAAGCAGGAAACGGAAACAGTAAATGAAGATCAACACGGACCTTGTCAGGATACTCGAACGGGCCCAGCAAGGCGACGCCCTGTCCAAGGCGGACTGTATTACGCTGCTCGAATACGCCCCCACCTCGGTGGAGGCAGGCGTCATCCGCGGCGTGGCGGACGCCTTGGCGCGCCGGCGCTTCGGCAACGAAGCCATCATTCTCGGTCAGGTCGGCATTGAGATCAGCGCCTGCCCGGCCAAGTGCAAGTTCTGCAGTTTCGGCGAAGGCCACACGCAGTTTGCGCCGAGCAAGATGACCCCGGAGGAGATACTGGAAGCCGCGGACCGCTTTACCGCGTCGGGCGATTTGTATGCGCTCTTCCTGATGACCATGCACACTTTCGATTTCGACTCGCTCCTGGATGTCGTGCAGCGCATTCGCTCCCGCATGCCGACGTACCCGCAGATCGTTGTCAACATCGGCGACTTCGACCGCGCGCAGGCGGAGGCCTTGCGGCAGGTCGGTGTGAACGGGGCCTACCATGTCTGCCGGCTGCGCGAAGGAACAGACACCACGCTTGATCCCGAAGACCGCAAGCGCACCATCCGCGTGATCAAGGACGCCGGACTCGACTGGTACTACTGTTGCGAGCCCATCGGCCCCGAGCATACGGCGCAGGAGCTGGTGGACCAGCTCTTCCTCGGCATCGAATACGGCTGCTTCCAGCATGCGGCCATGCGTCGGGTCTGGATGCCCAACAGCCCGCTGGCGCAGCATGGCCAGATCAGCGAGCTGCGCCAGGCGCAGGTGGTTGCCGTGGTCGCCTTGGCCAGCCTTGGCTGCCCTGACACCCGGAACATAGCCGTACACGAACCGAACCTGATCGGCCTGAGTTCCGGCGCCAACGTCGTCTACGCCGAGACCGGCGCGAACCCGCGAGACACCGAGGAAGACACGAGCAGCCACCGGGGACGCGATATCCGGGCATGCAAGACCATGCTCTACGAAGCGGGATTCGAGCATCTCTTGGTTGCGCCGAATGAACGGCGGCCACTGGGCAATGCATTCCGGGAGTGAATTGTTTAACCACGAAAGGCACGAAAGTTTTTTTATTGCGGCAAACCAGTCAGGCGCGGTGGCGACCCAGCTCCGACGAGAGGCTGTCCATTTTCGTCAAGGAGCCGTAGGAATATTACAGCTTGCATGAGCGTTAAAAGGCGTTATGCATGACCAGCCGCCCGAAGCGCGAGCGATCCAACTGATCAGTTCGAGAACCAACAGACCAAACCGCAAATTCGTGGGCCACTCCATTCACCAAAACAACACCCCTAGACAAAACTTTCGTGCAAAGGAAGAAATGGTTGACGAGAAGATTTTCTTCAAGGATGAATGTTACGCAATTCAGGGGGCAATCTTCGAGGTTTATCGGGAAATGGGTTGCGGCTTTCTGGAAATGGTTTATCAGGAATGCCTGGAGCGTGAGCTGGTCCGGAGAGATATTCCATTTGTGGCTCAACCTGAATTGTGGCTGAGCTATAAAGGCGAACGGCTACGACAAACATATATGCCGGATTTCGTGTGTTTCGATAAGATTATCGTTGAGCTGAAGGCGGTGACGGAAATTAAGCCGGAACATCAGGCGCAAGTGCTCAACTACCTGAAGGCGACTGGCCTTCGCCTGGGCTTGTTGGTCAACTTTGGAGCTTATCCGAAAGCAACGATAAAAAGATTGGCATTCTAAAAAGAACTATAGAAAGGGAAGTTTTTAACCACGAAAGACACGAAAAACACGAAAGTTTTTTTGTTGCGGCAAATCGGTCAGGCACGGTGGCGACCCGGCTCCGACGAGATGCCGTCCCATTTTCGTCGGGGAGCCGTAGGAATATTACAGCTTGCACGAGCGTTAAAAGGCGTTATGCATGACCAGCCGCCTGAAGAGCGGGCAATCCAACAGGTCTGTTGGAAAAACCAGCAGATCAAACCGCAAAAGGGCTTGATATGCCACACCCCGACGACGTATTCGGCAAGGCGGCAAGCTCCCCACTTAACGGCGGCAGCTCCCCAGATTTGGCGGCGAGCCCCCCAGATTTGGCGGCGAGCTCCCCAGATTTGGCGGCGAGCTCCCCAGATTTGGCGGCGAGCTCCCCAGATTTGGCGGCGAGCTCCCCAGATTTGGCGGCGAGCTCCCCAGATTTGGCGAC